>NZ_BCQU01000010.1:0-95769 GCF_001552235.1 Actinomadura rubrobrunea NBRC 15275
CCCCGTCGAGGCGCCGCAGCGTGATCCCGCCGACCTCGCCGACCCGCTCGCCGTCCTCGTCGAACAGCACGACGCGGCCTTCGATCTCGTCGCCGGAACCGGCCCCGTCGACGACCGCGTGGGCCCATCGGGGGACGGCAGAGTCGGCCGAGAAGGCGAAGCGGCGGACCGCGACCGGAAGGTAGGGCCCGGCGCGCTCGGCGTCCACGCCGACCGCGGCGGCCAGGACCTGCAGGCAGCCGTCGAGCAGGGCCGGGTGCACCAGGTACGGATCGGCGTCGGCGGTCGCCGGGGCGCCCAGCCGCGCGACGGCCTCGTGTTCGCCGGCCCACATCTCGTGGACGGTCTGGAACGCCGGACCGTATTCCAGGCCCATCCGTCCGAGCGCGGCGTAATGTTCGGCGGGGTCGACCGGCGTCCGGCAGCGAGCGCGCACGGCGTTCAGACCGGCCGCCGCCCCGTCGTCGGCGGCGGGCGCCTCGGCTCGCAGTCGTCCGTGCGCCACCTCCGTCCAGCCGTCCGCGCCGGAAGCCCCGCGGTCGAAGACCCTGAACGAGCCTGTGTCGCCGGCCTCCGGCACGACGACCAGTTGCAGCGTTGCCTCCTCGCAGGTCTCCGGCACGACCGCCATCCTGGTGAGCCGGACGTCCTCGACGACCGCGCCGCCGTCCCCGAGCGCCTGCCGCGCGGCGGCCAGGGAGGCGTCCAGGACGAAGCTCGCCGGGAGCACCACGGTGCCGGCGACCCGGTGGTCCTTCAGGTAGGGGAACCCGTCGAGGTCGATCTCGGCGGTCCAGTGGTGGCCCTTCGGCTCGGTCGCCGCGCGCACGAAGGTCTGCAGGGCCGGATGCCCGGTGTGCGCGGCACGGCGCCGCCGGTGGCCGTACTCGTCCTCGATCCAGTACCGCTGCCGCTGCCACGGGTAGGACGGCAGCCCGGCCACGGCCGGCGGCGTCGCCCCATGGACCGCGCCCCAGTCGACCGGGAACCCCGCGCAGTACAGCAGGCCGAGCTCGGCGAGGATCGAGCGGCGCCCGGGCTCGTCCCTCCGCAGCGACGCCGCCACCACGCCGTCCGCCTGCTCGGCGAAGAGCCGGTCGCGGACGGCGGCGCCGAGCATCGGCTGCGGGGAGATCTCGACGAACACGTCGTGGCCCGACGCGACCAGGCCGGTCACCGCGGTGTCGAACAGCACCGGACGGCACAGGTTCGCGACCCAGTACTCCGCGCCGAGGTCCGTCCCCTCGACCGCCCGGCCGGTGACCGTCGAGATCATCGGGATCGTCGCCGGGCTCGCGGTGAGACCGAACAGCAGCTGGCGGAACTCGCCCGCGAGCGGTTCCATCAGAGGGCTGTGCGAGGCGTAGTCGACGGATTCCAGCACGCGGCAGAAGATCCCGTCGGCCTGCAGGGCCGCGGCGGTCCGCTCCAGAGCCGCCGTCTCCCCCGACAGCACCGTGGAGTCGGGGCCGTTGGCGGCGGCCACCCAGACGGACTCGCAGCCCAGGTCGGCGAGGATGCGCTCCGCCCGTTCGCGCGGGATGCCCGCCAGCGCCATCCTGCCCTTGCCGATGGCACTGCGGATCACCCGGCCGCGGTGCAGCGCCACCCGGAGCGCGTCCGCGAGGCTCAGGGCGCCCGCGACGTGGGCGGCGGCGATCTCGCCGACGCTGTGGCCGACGACCGCGGCCGGCTCGACGCCGTAGGACCGCCACAGCGCGGCGAGGGCGATCTGGACGGCGCACAGGGCCGGCTGGCCGACGGCCGGGTCCTGCAGGCGGCAGTCGCCGGAACCGCCGGTCAACTGGTCGAGCAGCGACCAGTCGACGAACGGCCGGAGGATCTCCTCGCAGCGCTCCAGCGCCTCCCGGAACACCGGCTCGGCGTCCAGCAGGTCGGCGGCGATCGGCCACCACTGCGGCCCCTGCCCGGAGAACAGGAACGCCGCCTTGGGGTGCCGGCCGACGCGCCTGCCGCCCCACGTCAGCCCCGGCCGCTCCGCGCCGTCGCGGAAGGCCGCAAGGGCGTCGCGGAACTCGGCCAGGGAATCGCCGACGCAGGCGAGCCGATGCTCGTGGTGCGTGCGCCGCACCGCCGCGGCCGCGCAGAGCGCGGCCGGTGTGATCTCCTCCCCGGCCTCGGCGAGGAACGCCTCGTACCTGGCGGCGAGTTCGCGCAGGGCCTGCTCGTCCCGGGCCGAGAGCGTCAGCAGGTGCGCCCGGCCGTCGGCGGGCTCGGCGGGCTCGGCCGACGGCGTCGGCCGGGGAGCCTCCTGCACCACCACATGCGCGTTGGTGCCGCCGAACCCGAACGAGCTCACTCCGACCAGGGCCGGGGCGTCGTCCGTCGGCCACGGCGTCAGCGAGACGGGGACGCGCAGCGCCAGCTCGTCGAAGGGGATGTGGGGGTTCGGCCGTTCGAAGTGCAGGCTCGGCGGGACCATCCGGTGCCGCACCATCAGCGCGGCCTTGATCAGGCCGGCGATGCCGGCCGCCGCCTCCAGATGCCCGAGGTTGGACTTGACCGAGCCGATCAGGCAGGGGGCGGCGGGGTCGCGGCCCGCCCCGACCACCGCCGCCAGCGCCTTGGCCTCGATCGGGTCGCCGAGCAGGGTGCCGGTGCCGTGCGCCTCGACGTAGTGGACCTGTTCCGGCCGCACGCGCGCGTCGGCGTAGGCCGCGCGCAGCACCGCCTCCTGCGCCTGCGGGTTGGGGGCCATGATCCCGTTGCTGCGGCCGTCCTGGTTGACCGCGCCGCCGCGGATGACGGCGTAGATCGGGTCCCGGTCCGCCAGGGCCCTGCCGAGGGGCTTGAGGACGACGACGCCGGCGCCCTCGGAACGGACGTAGCCGTTGGCGCGCGCGTCGAAGGGCTTGCAGCGTCCATCGGGGGCCATGGCGCCGGCCTTGCTGAAGTTGATGGCGATCGCCGGTGAGAGGATGACATTGACACCGCCGGCGATCGCCAGGGAGCAGTCACCGCGTGCCAGGCTCGCGCACGCCTGATGCACCGCCACCAGGGAGGACGAGCAGGCGGTGTCGACGGCCATGCTCGGTCCCCGGAAATCGAACAGGTAGGACAGGCGGTTGGCGGCGATGCTCGACGAGTTGCCGGTTCCTGCGTAGGCGTCGATCCGGGTGAACTCTTCGAATTGGAACCGGCCGTAGTCATTGGTCGAGATGCCGATGAAGACGCCGGTCGACGATCCGGCCAGGCGCTCGGGCACGAGCCCGGCGTCCTCCAAGGCCTCCCAGGTCACCTCCGCCAGCAGGCGCTGCTGCGGGTCCATGCGCGCCGCCTCGGTCGCGGAGATGCCGAAGAACTGCGGGTCGAACCGGTCGACGTCCTTCAGGAAGCCGCCCCAGCGGGTGGTGGTCTTTCCCGGAGCGGCCGGGTCGGCGTCCCAGAACTCCTCCGCGTTCCACCGGTCGGACGGCACCTCGGTCACCGCGTCGCGTCCCTCGCAGAGCAGTTCCCAGAAGGACCGAGGGCCGTCGGCGCCGCCGGGGAAGCGGCATCCGATCCCCACGATGGCGATCGGCTCCGCTTCGCGCTCCGTCGGCGGGACGTCGCCGCCCCGGTCCGCCGTGGCGACGACGGGCACCGCGGACGGCTCCGACGTGCTCGCGGGCTCCTCGGGCGCGGAGCTCAGGAAGTCCGCCAGGGCCTCGATCGTCGGGTGCTCCCAGGTGAGCGTCGCCGGGAGCGGCCGCCCCAGCAGGCGTTCGAGCTCGCCGACGATCCCCACCATGTCCACCGACCGCAGCCCGTAGTTCGCCAGCGGCAGCGTCGGATCGACCGACTCGGGCGTCGTCCCCAGCCGGGCGGCCACCTCCGCGCGCAGCCGCTCCTCGATCTGCGCCTTGCGCTCGGACCGGGACGGCTCCGCGCCTTCGGCGGGCTCCGTCGCCCCCCTGCCTTCCGACGAGAGGCTCCAGGTGGTCAGGCACTGCAGATCGCCGTCCAGGAACGCCTTCAGGCAGGCGCCGCGCTGCAGCTTTCCGCTGGACGTCTTCGGAACGTTCCCGCGCCTGACCAGGGCGATGTCGTGGACCTGCAGGCCGTGCTCCTCGGCCACCGTGGCGCGGACGGCGGCGATGATGCGATCCGCCTCGTCCGGGTCCGGGCGCCCGTTGACCTCGTGGACGACGACCAGCCGCTCGACGCCGTCCACCTCGCGCGAGCAGGCCACCCCGCAGCCGGGACGCAGCATGGGGTGGGCCTGTTCGATGGACCGCTCGATGTCCTGGGGGTAGTGGTTCCTGCCCTCGATGATGATGACGTCCTTGCGGCGACCGGCGACGAACAGCTCGGTGCCGTCGAAGAAGCCCAGGTCCCCGGTGCGCAGGAACGGGCCTTCGCCGGTGTCGGCGAGGCGGGCCGCGAACGTCTCCTCGCTCTCCCGCGGGCGCTGCCAGTAGCCCTGCGCGATGCTCGGGCCGGACACCCAGATCTCACCGATCCGGCCCTCCGGGAGCCGGGTGCGCCGCTCCGGATCCACGACGACGACCCGGTGGCCGGGGATGCCCGAACCGCATCCGACGTTCGTCCGGGCCCGTTCCCCTGGGCCCGCCGCGACCGCCCGGCCGGCTTCGAGCGCGGAGACCTCCAGTCGGCGCGTGATCGGCTCGGCCGCCCGCTCTCCGCCGGACACCATCAACGTCGCCTCGGCCAGCCCGTAGCACGGGTAGAAGGCCTTCTTGCGGAAACCGCACGGCGCGAAGACCTCGCTGAACCGGTCGATGGTCTCCGCGCGCACCGGCTCGGCGCCGTTGAAGGCCGTGGTGAGCGTGCTCAGATCGAGCGTCGCGCGCTCCTCCTCGGAGATCTTCTGGACGCACAGGTCGTAGGCGAAGTTCGGGGCGCCCGTGAGGTTGGCTCCGACGTCGGAGATCGCCTTGAGCCACCGGAACGGCCGCTTCAAGAAGGCGACGGGGGCCATGAAGGTGACCGGGAACCCGGCGAACGCCGGGGTCAGCAGCCCGCCGATCAGCCCCATGTCGTGGTAGGGCGGCAGCCAGATGACCAGGTGGTTGTCCGGGGAGTGCCCGTACACCCGGTCGTGGATGATCCGCACGTTGCTGATCAGGTTGGCGTGGCTGACCATGACGCCCTTGGGCCGGGCGGTGGAGCCGGACGTGTACTGCAGGAACGCGACGTCGTCCGCGGTGACGTCCGGGCGCCGCCAGCCGTGCCCGGCGGCCGGGTCGACCTCGTCCACGGCCTGCCAGTCGAGCCGCCCGAGCTCCGGGGCGTGCGCGGCGAGCTCGCCGGCGATCGAGACGACGGCCTTGGTGGCGAGCACCACGGCCGGCCGCGCGTCCTCGATCACTCCGAGCAACCGCGGCAGCGTCCGCTTGAACAGGACCGAGTCCGGCGGATACGCCGGGACCGCGATCACCTTCGCGTAGAGGCAGGCGAGGAACGAAATCACATAGTCCAGGCCCGGCGGGCACAGGATCAATGCCCGCTCGCCTGCCGGGACGCGTTCCCGCAAAGTGGCCGCCACGGCCCGGACGCGCAGGTCGAACTCGGCGTTCGTCAGGCTCACCGGCGCGCCTTCGCCGTCGACGAGGAACCGGAATATCGCGCCTTCCGGCCGCTCCGCGAAGACCGCTCGGAAACGGTCGACGAGCGTGTCGCCCCCGCGTCCCGACGTCCGCGCCGCGGGCGATGTCTTCGGCGATTCCGGTGCCGGGTCGATATTCCGGTCGTCATGCATCTTCTCGCTCCAGGATCAACGTGTCCATCCCCCGGCTCCAGAAAGTGCGCGAGCAGGTTCCATCATCGGCCCGCCG
The DNA here is from genome assembly GCF_001552235.1 of Actinomadura rubrobrunea NBRC 15275. Taxonomy (NCBI): domain Bacteria; kingdom Bacillati; phylum Actinomycetota; class Actinomycetes; order Streptosporangiales; family Thermomonosporaceae; genus Actinomadura; species Actinomadura viridilutea. The sequence continues at coordinate 5,799 of NZ_BCQU01000010.1, forward strand.
CCCCGAAAGACGGCATCAATGAAACACGGCGATGAAACAAGGACGAACAGATGCGGTCGCCACCGCCGCGGCCGGCACGGACCATACGCCGACTACGCGCTTTCTAACGGAACTCAAACAATGCGTGCCGATAAACGGATCGCACCGCGACGATGCGTTGCGTCACGGACCGAGTACAGCGGTGTCCGCGCCGCACCCACGTCTCTCCTCACGGAAACCTCTTCTCACGACCCCGACGGGCGCATATCAAACGCCCACATGTTGATCGTCGGCCGGGCCGGGCGTCAATAGCAATGATTGACGTTGCCATGCTTGTTCACGGAACGCCGCGATCCGAGCACCGGGAGTCTTGGCGGAGTTCGGCGGGCATGCCCGAAGGGGCCGGTTCGACGCGGTGCAGCGATCCATCGCTACAGGCTATGACCTGCGATGATGCTCGTTTCGGCGCGGCGCTCAGGCGGACGCGGCCGGCTCGACCAGCTCGATGAGGATTCCCCCGGCGTCCTTGGGGAAGATAAAGTTGATGCGCGCTCCTCCGGTGCCGCGCTGGGGTTCCTTGTACAGCAGGCGAACGCCTCGTGAACGCAGTTCGGCGGTCGCCGCGTCGAGATCGTCGACCGTGTACGCGACTTGCTGCAACCCCGGTCCGTGACGGTCGAGAAACCGCGCGATCACCGAGTCCGGCGTCAGCGGAGCGAGAAGCTGCAGGCACCCGCCCGCCGGATCGGGTCCCACCGACATCATCGCCTCGCGCACGCCCTGTTCGACATTGTCTTCCACCTGGAGACAACGCATGCCGAACACGCGCTGGTAGAACTCGACCGCCTCGTCGAGGTCGGCGACCGCGATGCCGACGTGGTCGATCCGGCGCACACCGATACCGTTCGCGATGGATTCCGTCATGCCTGGGGCCGCCTTTCTCTGTCAGCAGCTCTCTCGCACAGGATCGATGCCCTATGTTTGGCACCTTCGGGACACTTGATTAAGTCCGGACAGAGTGTAACCTCGAGCCGGCTTACCCGGCGTGACCCAGATCGGCCAGCCGCGCTCGGCGCCAGGGACTTTCGTCCCTTGCCTAAAGCCGCGCCCCACCGGACCCTGTGGTCTATCAACCCCGGAGGCAATGCATGTCCCCACTTTCACCGCGAACCACGACGGCGACCGACCGGGATCCGGCGATATCCATCTCCGGATTGGTGAAGACATTCGGGCAGGTCCGGGCCCTCGACGGGCTCGACCTGACGGTGTCCAAAGGGGAGGTGCACGGGTTCCTCGGTCCCAATGGCGCCGGCAAGACGACTACTATCCGTATCCTTCTCGGCTTGCTGCGCGCCGACGCGGGCGAGGTGCGGCTGCTGGGCGGCGACCCCTGGCGCGACGCCGTCGCGTTGCACCGGCGGCTGGCGTACGTGCCCGGCGACGTCAGCCTCTGGCCCAAGCTCACCGGAGGCGAGATCATCGACGTGTTCGCCCGGCTGCGCGGCGACATCGACCCGGTCCGGCGGGACGAACTGCTCGAACGTTTCGAGCTGGACCCGACCAAGAAGGCGCGCACCTACTCCAAGGGCAACCGCCAGAAGGTGGGCCTGGTGGCGGCGCTCGCCTCCAACGCCGAGCTGCTGATCCTGGACGAGCCGACCTCGGGGCTGGACCCGCTCATGGAGAGCGTCTTTCAGGACTGCGTCCGCGAGGTGAAGGAACAGGGCCGCACCGTGCTGCTGTCCAGCCACATCCTGGCCGAGGTGGAGGCCCTGTGCGACCGGGTGCACATCATCCGCAACGGTCGGACCGTGGAGAGCGGGACGCTGAGCGAGCTGCGGCACCTGACCCGCACCTCGATCGACGTGCAGACCGAACGGCCGCTCGACGGTCTCGACGGGCTGAAAGGGGTGCACGACCTGCACGTGGACGGCACCCGGGCCCGCTTCGACGTCGACACGGCCCACCTGGACGAGGCCATACGCCATCTCTCCGGGTTCGGCATCCGCTCGCTCAACAGCCGCCCGCCGACGCTGGAGGAGCTGTTCCTGCGGCACTACGGCGACGAGCTCGCCCGGGAGCGGCGAGCGAACGGCCGCCCCGCCCCCACGCCCGAAGGGGCGGCCCGATGATGACCGAACTGACCGGGACCGCCACGCTCGTCCGCTTCACCGTGCGCCGCGACCGCGTCCGCGTCCTCGTCTGGATCGCGTCGATCGCGCTGCTCGAGCTGCTGACGGCGGCGAACACCAAGGAGATCTACTCGACGCAGGCCGCGCTCGACAAGGCCGCCGCGGCCGCCCGCGGCAACCCGGCCGCCATCGCCCTCACCGGCCCCGACCAGGCCCTGGACACGATGGGCGGCCAGGTGGCGTTCCAGATCGGCACGATCGGCCTGGTCGCCGTGGCGCTGATGGCCGTGTTCATGATCGGACGCACGACCCGCGCGGAGGAGGAGGCAGGGCGGGCGGAGCTGATCCGGGCCATGGCGGTCGGCCGCCACGCGGCCACGGCGGCCGCCCTCATCGTGGTGGCGGGCATGAGCGCGGCGACCGGCGTCATCGTGACGCTCGGCCTGATCGGTCTGGACCTGCCGACGCACGGATCGGTCCTGTTCGGCGTCTCGCTCTGCGCGGAGGGACTGGTGTTCGCCGGCGTCGCCACCGTCGCGGCGCAGCTCACCGAGAACACCCGCCTGGTGTTCGGCGGCTCCGGCACCGTTCTCGGCGCCGCCTTCCTGCTCCGGGCGGCCGGCGACATCGGCGACGGCACCCTGAGCTGGTTCTCGCCCATCGGCTGGTCGCAGAAGACCCGGCCGTTCGCCGGGGACCGCTGGTGGCCGCTGCTCGTCCCCGCCGCGTTCACCCTTGCCCTGGCGGTCGTCGGCGCCGTGCTCTCGACCCGGCGGGACGTGGACGCCGGCTTCATCCGACCCCGTCCCGGCCCCCGGACCGGGACCGCGGCCCTGGGGCGGCCTTTGGGCCTGGCCCTGCGGCTCCAGCGGGGCAGCCTGATCGGCTGGAGCGTCGGGCTGTTCGCGGCCGGCGCCGCCATCGGCTGGATCGCCGACGACGTCAAGGACCTCGTCGGCGACAACGAGGCCATACGCAAGACGATCGCCCAGTTCGGCGGCGCGGACCTCACCGATTCCTACCTGTCCACCCAGATGCTCTTCGGCGCCCTCGTCGCCGCGGGCTTCGCCCTCCAGGCGGCCCTGCGCCTGCGCGGCGAGGAGACCGCGCTCCGGGTCGAGCCCCTGCTCGCCACCGCCGTCTCCCGCGGGCGGTGGGTCTTCAGCCACCTGGTGGTCGCGCTGTCCGGCAGCGTGATCGTGCTCGCCGCGGGCGGCCTGGGCTGCGGGCTCGTGTACGGCCTCGTCATCAAGGACGCGGGGCAGATCCCCCGCATGCTCGGGGCCGCTCTCGTCTACACCCCGGCGCTGTGGCTGTTCGTCGGACTCGCCGCCCTGCTCTTCGGGCTATTCCCCCGCGGCGTCGCGGTCGCCTGGGGAGCCCTCGCCGCCTGCTTCGTCATCGGCCTGCTCGGCGAGGTGCTCGAACTCCCCGACTGGGTGAAGGACTTCTCGCCTTTCGAGCACACTCCGCGGCTCCCCGGGGCGGACCTGACCGCGCTTCCGCTGACGGTCCTGACGGCCCTCGCCATCGCGGCGGCCGGCACCGGCCTCCTCACCTTCCAACGCCGCGACATGTTCTAGACGCTGCGGTCGGCGACGCCCGCCCGGAGGAGCGAGGCTGGAGGACGGTCACCTGCGGCGCTGCGAGGCGGGCGGCCACCGCCACACGGCGCGTTTGCAGCTCCGTTCACCCTGCCCTTCGAGTTCGAGGCCCTTCGAGTTCGAGGCCCTTCGAGTTCGAGCGGGATCCCGCGGCGTCGGCCCGCCGCAGCCGTTCGATCCGTTCGGCGATTTCTGGGGCAGTGAAGGGTGCGGGACGCTGGAGAAGTCCCGCACCCCTGGCCTCGCCGTCCGTGTCTTCGGCCGTCCCGAGGCCATGAGCGGCCGGGCGACACGGCGCGTCGACGGTCAGCAGTCGGGGATCACGACGCCGTTGTTGTCCCTGGCCTCGTCGTTGCCCCACCGCGACAGGTAATAGGCCGAAACGTAGGCGCCCCAGCCGTTCTTCCCGGGGTAGACCTCGTCGAGGTCGGTCTTGAGCCACCAGTGGTTGTACTGGTTGCCGACGCGCACTTCGGCGCCCCACACCTTGCAGAACACGTAGTTGGTGCCCTTGTACAGCACCCCCTGCGGGTCGTTCATGAAGGCGTCGCGGTATCCGGTCGCGTTGGCGAACGTGTCGACCCAGTATTTGCCGCCGCCTCCACAACCGTTGTCACTGGTCAGGTACTTCTGGTTGTACGACCCCGGGTAGGGCGCCAGCGAAACGCCGTTGATGCTGATGACCTGGCCGACCCCGTTGTAGAGCTGCTCGTAGTGAATGTGCGGGCCGGTGCTGTTGCCGGTCGATCCGGTGGTGCCGATCGTCTGGCCCTGCGAGACGTACGTCCCGTTGGCCACCCCGTAGGAGGCGAGGTGGAAGTAGTACGTCTTCCAGCCGCCGCCGTGGTCGATGACCACGTAATTGCCCGCACCGTTGGCCTGGTAGTAGTTGTAGGCGGTGCCCGCGGCCGAGGCCAGCACCGGCGTGCCCGCCGTCGTGCCGCCGGAGCGGACGAAGTCGAGGGCCTGGCGGACCTCCGCCGAGTGGTGGCTGTAGGTCCAGGTCTGCCCGCAGGGGAACGGCGCCTTGAAGTTGGGCGCCGCGTGCGCCGGACGAGCCGGCTGGGCGACGACGAATCCCGCCGATAGCGCCAGCGCGGCGGCGAGAGCGCTGATTCGGCGCATCGAGCCTCCTTCCTGTCGCCCGGCGACGCGCACGGAGGGTTTCTCCGCAGGCACGGGGCGCCGGTACGGAATGGCCTTCCGCGGGTGGCCGGAATTGCCGTTGCCGACTGCGCAACGTTTCCTCATTTCACCAGAAGGGGCCGGGCAATGCTCGCCAACAACTCCGGTGACGCTAGTGCAGGATCTGCCCTTGCCTATCCCGCCCCCGTTAGGCGCGGCACGTTCGCCGGGCAAACCGAGACGACGTCGGATGATCACACACCGCGGCAAAGTCAACGGTCAGACGCGAAATTCGACCTGACCCCCTGCAGGCGCACCCGATTCACGCCTCCGCGCCGACCGGCGACTGCCGCGAACGTCAGACACCGCCAAAAAACTTCCAGCCTTTCGGCACTCCAGCCGAGGACGCTGCCACCGGAGACGCCCGCAGACATCTGACCGCCGCAGCTTCCCACCACATGCGCAGCGCCCTCTCGGACGGACGGGCTCCAGGACGCAGGCAGGCAGTGCGTCCGCCGCACCCTCCCCTCCGCCGCTGCTCGCCCCACCAGCGACGGCACCCCGAACACACCGAACGCAACAGCCCAGGCGGTGCCCGTCCTCCTGTCCGGCCGTCGCGGCAGGCAGAACGACTTCTCGGCCCACTGCGGCGACTTGGCGGCTGCATCTCCGCAAAGGCGGGTGTGCTCGCCGGGGAGGTGTCGGCCTCGCCGCTGGATCTTCATCGCGGTGCACGGGACGCCAGACGGCCGCGGCCGCAAATGCGGGTCGGCCGAGGTTCAAGGCGTCGGCGGCTGCGGCGCGGATCTCTCGGCGCACTCGGCCACGCCTGTGACCATGTCGCCACTGGCGAGCGCGACCTGTCCGGCGTCGCTCCAATCGTCCGGCGACTTCTCGTTCGACGTCGGGGCAGGCCCGTGGTGAGACGGCAGGCGGTCTCCTCGTTCCACGTGCGCCGTCGAAGGCGCGTGCCTGTCTACGTCTCGCGGACGGTCGCCCTATGCGCCGGGCCCGGAGTCACCCCTCCAACTTCCTAGATGGTTAATGCGTTTGCCTAAAGCTATTAGGAACCCATAGCCTCGCCGCCATGAGACCCGTCACCGAGCGCGATCTTCGCGCGTCCTTCGTCAACTGCTCCAAGGGCGAGGCCAAGCGGCTGGGCCTGCCCAAGGACTTCGCCGAGCTGCCCTGGGAGGACCTGGACTTCCTGGGATGGCGAGATCCGGGCGCCCCCGAACGCGCCTACCTGGTCACCCACCGTGACGACGAGCTCCTCGGCATCGCCCTGCGCGTCACCGCCGGCTCGTCCCGCGGCTTCACGTCCCGCAGCATGTGCTCGCTGTGCCTGACCACGCGCACCAGCGGCGGGGTGGCCCTGATGACGGCCCGCCGCACCGGTGAGGCAGGACGCCAGGGCAACTCGGTGGGGCAGTACCTGTGCAGCGACCTCGACTGCTCGCTGTACGTGCGCGGGAAGAAGACGTCGGTCGCAGGCGGCGGTCCCGACGAGACCCTCACCTTGGAGGAGAAGATCGCTCGCATCCAGGCCAACCTGAACGCGTTCGTCGAGAAAGTGACCCGCTGACCACCCCTCTCCGCTTTGCGACCTCACGAAACGGTGGACGCGGTGCACCGCGCGAGCTGTGGTCGGCCGCAGGCGGTGCAGTCACAAGGCGGTCTCGCAACAGAGCCGCGTCGGCAGGGCGTTGACACCGACAGACACCGATCAGCGACACGGTGGCCGTCCAACTCCAACCAGTAGACGACGGCGAGCGCCCCCGGCCGTCGTGCACCTTCACCTGCCGTTCGGCGCCCCGCAAAAGGCGTCCCCGCAAGGCGATCCGGCGGGGCGGAGCGCCGACGGCACGGCGAGGCCGCCCGCTTCCACACACCGACACATCGGGTTGACCAGCAAAAATCCGGTGACCACCCCTTGACGTAGCCAGACATCCAGGCGTAAAAACAACGAAACCCACAAGAATCTGTGGTGAAACCACATGAAAGCGGGGCGCCTGTGATCGTGACCGTGACGGCCAATCCGAGCGTGGACCGCACCGTCGAGGTCGACGCCTTGGCGCGCGGCACGGTGATCCGCGCTCGCGCCGCGCACGTCGATCCGGGCGGCAAGGGCGTCAACGTGTCGCGGGCGCTGGCGGCGCTCGGCCACAAGACCCGCGCGGTGCTGCCGTCCGGCGGTGCCGAAGGGCGGCAGCTCGCCGACCTGCTGGCCGCCGACGGGATCGAGCTGGTGCTGGTCCCGATCCGCGGCGCGGTGCGGGCCAACGTCAGCGTGGTGGAGCCGGACGGCACCGTGACCAAGCTCAACGAGCCCGGCCCGTACCTGGTGCCCGACGAGTCGGCCGCGGTCGCCGAGGCCGTCCGCACCGCGGCGGCCCAGGCGGACTGGGTCGTCCTCGCCGGGAGCCTGCCCCCGGGCGTCCCCGAGGACTTCTACGCGCGGCTGGCCGAGACGCTGCGGCGCGGCGGCACACGCGTCGCGATCGACTCCAGCGGGCCCGCGTTCGCCTCGGCGCTCACGGCCCGCCCGCACCTGGTCAAGCCCAACCGCGAGGAACTGGCCGAGGCCGCCGGCATGCCCGTCGCCACCCTGGGCGACGCCGTCGCCGCGGCGGGCGTGCTGCGCGCCCGCGGCGCGGACGCGGTGCTGGCCAGCCTGGGCGCGGACGGGGCGCTGCTCGTGGACGACGGCGGCGCCGTGCACGGCGAGGCGCCCGTGCCCGTGCCGCGCAGCACGGTGGGGGCCGGGGACGCGCTGCTCGCCGGCTTCCTCGCCGCCGGCGGGTGCGGCGCCCGCGCGCTGGCCGAAGGGCTGGCCTGGGCCGCGGCCGCCACCGGTCTGCCCGGCAGCCGCATGCCCGCCCCCGCCGACCTGGACCGCACCGCCGTACGACTGCACGACACCGTCGAGACGGGCCGTGCCCTGAGGGAACGGGATCCGGCATGACCGAACTGATCACACCCGACCTGGTGGACCTCGACCTGAAGGCCGCCGACCGGCACGAGGCCGCCCGCGCCCTGGCCGCCCGGCTCGCCGCCGCGGGCCGCGTGACCGACGTGGAGGGCTTCCTGGCCGACGTGCGGGCCCGCGAGGAGCAGATGCCCACCGGCATCGAGGGCGGCATCGGCATTCCGCACGCCCGCTCGGCGCACGTCACCGCGCCCAGCCTGGCGTTCGGGCGCAGCGCGGACGGCGTCGACTTCGGCGCCGCCGACGGCCCCGCCCACCTGATCTTCCTGATCGCCGCTCCCGAAGGCGGCGGTCCGGAGCACATGACGATCCTGGCGGCGCTGGCCCGCCGCCTGGTGCACGAGTCGTTCAAGCGGTCGCTCGCCACCGCCCCCGCCCCGGGCGCCGTGGTCGACCTCATCAACCGGGAGGTGATCGGGACGTGAACATCGTCGCCGTCACGTCATGCCCGACGGGCATCGCCCACACCTACATGGCCGCCGAGGCGCTGGAGCAGGCGGCCCGCGACGCGGGCCACGCCCTCAGCGTGGAGACGCAGGGCGCGGCGGGCGCCGAGCCCCTCGACCCGGCGGTCATCGCCGCCGCCGACGCGGTGATCTTCGCCGCGGACGTGGAGGTGCGCGACCGCGAGCGGTTCGCGGGCAAGCCGACGGTGACGGCCCCGGTCAAGCGCGCCATCCAGGACGCGGCGGGGCTGGTCGCCGAGGCGGTCCGGGCGGCCGAGGAACGTTCCGACACCGCACCGGCGCCCAGCGGGGAGACCGCGCCGCTCGACACCGCCCCGGCCCCCGCCACCAAGGTCACCGAGGGGGCGGGCCTCGGCGCCCGGCTGCGCCAGTGGCTGATGACGGGCGTCAGCTACATGATCCCGTTCGTGGCCGCGGGCGGCATCCTCATCGCGCTCGCCTTCATGCTCGGCGGCGCGGAGGTGGCCGCCAAGGTCAACGGCGGCACGTTCCAGGGCCGCACCTACGAGGAGATCACCGATCTGTCCGCGCTGGTCGAGCAGGCCGGGTACGCGGGCGTGCTGTTCAAGATCGGCGCGATCGCGTTCTCCATGCTGGTGCCGATCCTGTCCGGCTTCATCGCCTACGCGATGGCCGACCGGCCGGGCATCGCGCCCGGCGTGGTCGGCGGGCTGCTGGCCGACGCGATCGGCGCCGGGTTCCTCGGCGGCCTGGTCACCGGCCTGGCGGCGGGCGCCCTGGTCATGGCGATCAGCAGGGTGAAGGTGCCGCGCGCGCTGGCCGGGATCATGCCGGTCGTGGTGATCCCGCTGGTGTCCTGCCTGGTCATCGGGGCACTGGTGATCATCGTGATCGGGCAGCCGATCGCGTCGGCGCAGCAGGCCATGACCGACTGGCTGGACGGCCTGAAGGGCGCCAACGCGCTGCTGCTGGGCGCGCTGCTCGGCCTGATGATGGCGTTCGACATGGGCGGCCCGGTGAACAAGGTCGCCTACACCTTCGGCCTGGCCGGCCTGGCCGCCGGGAACCTGACGGTGATGGCGGCGGTGATGGCCGCGGGCATGACCCCGCCGATCGCGCTGGCGCTGGCCACGGTGCTGCGGCCGAAGCTGTTCACCCCGGCCGAGCGCAAGGCGGGCGAGGCGGCCTGGCTGCTGGGCGCCTCGTTCATCACCGAGGGCGCGATCCCGTTCGCCGCCGCCGACCCGCTGCGGGTGATCCCGTCGCTGATGGCGGGCAGCGCGGTCACGGGGGCGCTGTCGATGCAGTTCGCCGCCACCTCGCGCGCCCCGCACGGCGGCATCTGGGTGATCGGGCTGATCGGGAAGCCCGGCCTGTACGTGGTGGCGCTCCTGGCGGGCATCGCGGTGAGCGCGGCGTGCGTCATCGCGGCCAAGCACGTGGGGCGGGCCGTCCCGGCGGCCGCCTCCGGCGCCGCGGCGGCAGAGGCGCCGGCTCCGTCCGAGCGCGCCGCCACCGTCGCCTGATTCCCGTCCCCCTGCGGGGCGCCCCTCCCTGGGGCGCCCCGCCCATGCGAGGAGGTGTTCCATGGCCGAACGGCGCGTCCGCGTGGGATCCAAGGTGGGGCTGCACGCCCGCCCCGCCGCCGTGTTCGCCCAGGCCGCCGCGCGCCTGCCCGTCCGCGTCACGATCGCCAAGCCGGGCGGGGACGCCGTCGACGCGCGCAGCATGCTGTCGGTGCTCACGCTGGACGCGCGGCACGGCGACGAGGTCGTCCTCACCGCGCCGGACGGCGACGGCGCGGACGCCGCGCTCGACGAGCTCGCCGCGCTGGTGGCGAGCGACCTGGACCGGTGACCGCCCCTCGCACCCCGACCGAGGTCGGACAGCGGCCGCGCCATAGTGGCTGCGCTCCCCGTTGTCGACGACGCCGTGACCGACGTTCTCCCCGGACGCCGGCGCCGGAAAGGCGTGAAAGAACGGATTCACTGCCGCGCACCGCGCCGATAGCGTCGGCGGCGCCGACGGCCCCGCTCGGGCGGGTCGTCCGCGGGCCTCGTGTCATCGGAGGAGCGCAATCATGGCCCTCACCCGACGCACCTTCCTCGCTGCGGGCGCCGCCGGTGCTGCGGGCGCCGCCCTCGGCCGTGTCCCGTCCGCCCGCGCCGCCGCCTGGGAGACGGTCATCTCCGGCTCATTCGCGAGCTACTCGACGCTCGAAGCGGCGTGGAACTACCGCTACCCCTGGGGGGCGGACCACAACGGCAGCGCCCGCATGTACGGCAGCCCGTCCGACCACAACCACGTCTACCTGGAAGGCTCGGGCGTCCTGGTGCTCAAGGCCACCCGCATCTCCTGGGACGAGGGCAACAGCTCCGCGGACCCGCACCTGCCGATCCGCTACCACTCGGGCGCCGTCCACGCCCGCGAGCACGTGCTGGTGAACGACCAGTTCCCCAACTGGGAGGTCAAGGGCCGGTTCCAGGCGCCGTCCGCGCGCGGCACATGGCCGGCGTTCTGGCTGACCGGCGCCGACAGCTGGCCGCCGGAGAGCGACATCCTCGAATACAAGGGCGATACGCGGAACTGGTTCAACACCTACCGCAACGCCTCGGGCGGCTGGTCCAACACGATCGTCGACGTGTCGAATCCGGGCGCCTGGCACGAGTACCGGGCCTGGATCGCCAAGGTCAACGCCACCGACGTGGACATCCACTACTACCTGGACGGCACGTGGGTCGGCCAACACCGAGGCGCGGGCTTCGTCGGCCACCCCATGTGGATCATCATCAACCTGCAGATGGAGGGCTCCTCGGGCTCGCCCGGCCCGACCTCCGACACCTACTTCAGGGCACGCGACATCTACGTAGGCCGCAGCCGCGCCTGACCCCGCTCCGCTCCCCCACCGCCGCCGAGTGACATAAACCAAGATCAACCGGCCCGCGCAGAACTTCAGCAAGCGGCTCGCCTGAGTCGCACGGCGTGGCTGTACTTCGTGCTGTACGGAGATCAGGAAGAGGCGGGGCTTTGTGTGCCGAGCGCCGGGGCCGTTCGGCGGTAGAGACGACGAAGGACCAGGTGGAAGCGGTGTCGGCCGCGACCACGCTGGTCCTTCGTCCGTTGTGGAGCTGAGGGGATTTGAACCCCTGACCCCCTCGATGCGAACTACCGGCGATCATGGGCTCTCGCAGCCAAGCCTAGGTCATGACGTGTGTCGCCGTGAGCCTGCGTGAGTCTCAGTGCGGGTGCGTTGCTGTACTTGTTTGCTGTACAGCAACTTCCTTTGACCAGCGACTGTACCCGCACAATCCGAGGGCAAGCAGACCCGGAGCGCTGCGAAGCGAGCACCGGAAGCCCCAAGGCAGCGCTTCGACCTCAACCAGCGCAACGCCTTGACCTCCCGCTTTTCAGGAATACCGACCATCCGACTGGCTGGGGATCGGCCAAGGTCGAACGATGGTTGAGATGCGCTGGTGGTTGGTTCTGGTGGCGACGGTTGCTGTCAACCGACGCCCATATCCAAAACCGAGCCGCCAGGGGTGCTGGACCGGGACAGGCCCGAGTAGGGCGGAGTGACTGCCTTGTAGCCCATTGTGGCCATCGAGTGCAGTGCGCGGCTGTACGTCGTATGACTTGTTGGCGAAGGGCCGCGCAATGCGGGCCTGGCCGGATGGTTTCTTGATGGGAATGGTGGCGGTGCGAGTAGGGGTGCGGCGGGGGTCGCGGATCTGGCGGGTATGGCAGCGTGTCTCGTGGATGTGGCGGCGGATCTCGCGGCGATGGGCGAGGGTCTGGCGGCGGGGGTGGTCATTGGCCGCCTGGTTGTGGATGGCGGCGGCAGGCGCCGCGGCTGCGGCGGCGATCTGGTTCACCACCGGGTGGCTGTTGGACACCACCGGGCACGAAATTGACCGCGATCCTGGGGCTTCCGGTGCCGATCGTGCCCGGGTGCGTGTGGAGGCGGTGCGCACCGGTTTGGCCGCCGGCGCGGGGGCGGGCGCCGCGGTCGGGTTGATGCTGGCGTTCCGCCGCCAGGCGCACACTGAGTATGACGCGGCCGAGCGGCGGGTCACCGAGCTGTACAACGCCGCCGCCGAGCAGCTCGCGTCGGACAAGGCTCCGGTGCGTCTCACCGCGCTGTACACGCTGGAACGGCTGGCCAACGACAATCCTCGGCACCGGCAGACGATCGTCAACATCATCTGCGCATACCTGCGCATGCCTTACATCCCGCCCGCCGATCAGCCTGCTGACGACAGGCAGCGTCAGGCGGCTCGCCGCTACCGCGCCGCCCGCACCGGCCTCGTTCTCGTCCCCGAACCCCCGCCCAGCGTTCCCGATCCGCACGAAGAACGCGAGGTCCGCCTCACCGCACAACGCATCCTGCACACCCACTTGCAATCCGACGCCGATGTGCCCTGGACCGGCATCACCCTCGACCTGACCCACGCCACCCTCATCGACTTCGCCCTGAACAACTGCACCGTACGCAGTGCCTCCTTCGACGGCGCGATCTTTGAGGGCACCGCCAGCTTCCACGGCGCGACCTTTGAGAACTCCACCAGCTTCCACGGCGCGACCTTCAAGCGCCCCGCCAACTTCGGCGGCGCGACCTTTGAGAGCCCCGCCAGATTCGGCGGCGCGACCTTTGAGCACTTCGCCAGCTTCAAGGGCGCGACCTTTGAAAGGCTCGCCTTTTTCGGCAGTGCGACCTTTGAGAAGCTCGTCTTTTTCGACGAAGCGACCTTCAAGCGCCCCGCCAACTTCGGCGGCGCGACCTTTGGGAGGCTCGCCTTCTTCGACGACGCGACCTTTGAGGAGCTCGCCTTCTTCCACGGCGCGACCTTCGAGGACTTCGCCAGCTTCAAGGGCACGACCTTCAAAAGCCCTGCCAGCTTCGACGAGGCGATCTTTAAGAGCCCTCCCAGCTTCGACGGCACCAGAGGAATCGCGCGGGATTAAGCACTGGCTGCTTCTCGATGCGCCACGTTCGCAGATATCCGCCAGCCCCTCCGCCTGCCTTATCACACTGTGCCGGATAAACAACACTCAACGTCACAATGCGCGCTAGATACGACAACGCCACGACCGAGGGCACACATCTCACCGTTCGGAAACGGCCACGCTCTCCCAGCAACCGACCGGACCCACATCGATCGCGACGTGCCCTAAGGTGCATGCCTCTCATCGGCCCGTAGACGTCGCGCTTAGGGCATGCCCTTGGACACTGGGCTGCCTGGAGTGATCACAAAGAAGGACGATTACCGACCGCCGTCAGATCGGGCCGGAGTGCTCATTCGCGCGAACGGCGCGCAAGGTGTGACAGACAGTATCGCGCGAATGAGCACTCCGGGGCGTGGGGGTCTGGGGGCGGTGGAGCCCCCAGAGTCGCGCTCGCTCAACCATCGGGTAGTGCGCTGATGAGCGTTCGGCGTCGTGAATGGGCCTGCTCTCGTCCACGGACGACCGGCCCGGCGCGGCGGGACCGGACCGGAGAGGCCGCATGCCCGGCGCGCCGGGGCGGGCGGCCGCCGGCGGCCCGCGGAGCGGGGCGCCCTTGAAGACGTAGAGAAAGTTCTCATCCAGCTCGCTGACCTGCGGGAGCCAACGGTGCTCCTCCTGGGGGAATAGCGGTCTTGCTGAACTAGGCGCAGCAGGTCGACGTGTCCTAGGCTGTCTAACCTGCATATGCCTAACGCGTTAGGCCTAACCCGTTGGGCGTGTGCCGCAGATTGGGCACAGACGCAGAAGGGCCCCCATCCCGCTCGACTTGGCCAAGGTCTTCCGGATGGGGGCCCCTGGTCCCCTTAGAGGAGGGGACCGAACGGTCCGCCGGACCGCAGCCAGTGGATGGCCACCCACAGCCCCGTCTTGATCAGCTCGAGGCCGATGCGGATGCGCCAGTAGCGGCTTTGTCCGTCGTCCCGTCCCCTGTTGAGCTCACCCACGTACTGGGTGCTCCTCTCCACGGCCAGTTCGGGCCTGGCCGTCGCCCTGCCGGACCATCCGGCGATCGCGCGGATGCTCCGATCGGAGAGGATGAGACAGCACGATAGTCGGCCCGCCAGACGGCGGCAGAGGCTGAGCTGCCTCATTCTCCCCGCGAAGTAACAAAGCGACAGAGATGCCAACCTCCCCAGAGACACCAACCCCCTCCGGCAGGCCGACGCTGCGAGCGCCGCTCTGCCCGGTGATGTAGTCATGTGCCTTCTGGGCCTAGGTGTTCGCCTCAAGTGGCCATTCCGTGGCCACGGGTCTCGGCGTCGACCTTTTCCCATGTCGCCACGGTGGACACGGCGCCACGCCGCCCAGCTAGGCGGCTCGGCGCACGCTGATTCCGGCGCGGCGGGCGGCCAGCACCGCCTAGAACGCGGTGGCAGGATGCGGCCAGTCGCCAGGTCAGCGGGGCCGGGGAAGAGGGTGCCGCCATGGAGTCCCCAGGCACGCAGCCGGGCAGTCCACAGGCTCATCACCCCGAGGGGGATAGCAACTTACTCATTCTCAAGAAGCAGCTCTGCGCGAGAGAAGACAGCCCCGACCCAGGGGGGCTGTCTTCTCTCGCCTGTTGCCAGGGCCCGCCGCGGCGGTGGCCGCGGCGGGCCCTGGCTTCCGGCAAGACGCGTTTTCGCCTGCCAAGGACGATCGCCATCCGATAGCGCATCTACGCGGATGGCACCGAGAGTGATCTACAAGGTCGGTCCCACGTCAAAGCTGGTTGGAGCCTGTCTGATCCTGTGGGGTGCGGGTGGTAGAACGCTCAGTTATGGGTGAGGAGCGGTTGCGGGAGATCGGCCGGGAGCTGCGGCGGCTGCGGACGGCTGCGGGGCTGTCGGGTGTGCGGTTGGCTGCGCGGGCTGGTGTTCCTCAGCCGACGGTGTCTCGGGTGGAGACGGGGCAGCGGGTCTCTGACCCTGAGGTGGTGCTGCGGCTGTTCGCAGCGTTTGGGTTGGAGGGGGCGGAGGCTGAGCGGTTGGCCGCGTTGGTGCGGGATGCGTATGCGGAGACCGCGGCGCGGCGGGTGGATGCGGGTGCGTCCTTCCGGCCCGGGGCCGCGGTGGAGCTGGCGCGGAGTGTGGCGGCGGTACGGGTGTTCGGGGCCTTGGTCATGCCGGCGCCGTTGCGAACGGCGGAGTATGTGGCCGAGGCCGAGGTGGCAGCCGGTGGCGGTGCGGCGGACTGGGCGGCCCTGCTGGGGGATGAGGGTCGACGGTTCACGTTCGTGGTGGCTGAGGCTGTGTTGCGGACGTGGCCGGGCTCGGGGGCGTGTATGGCCGGGCAGTTCGCGCATGTGTTGTCGGTGGCGGAGCGGCCGAATGTCCGGTTTGGGGTTGTGCCGGGTTCGGCGGGTGCTTGGCCGCTGGTGCCGTTGCATGGGTTCACGGTCTTGGGGGATGCGGCGGTGGCGGTGGAGACGTTCACGCGTGAGCTGACCTTGACCGATACGGCCGAGGTGCACCGGTACGCCGAGATCTTCGAGCGGTACGAGCGGCTTGCGGTGTTCGGGGATGAAGCGCGCGGTTTGGTCGAGCGGGCCGCGCGTGAGGTCGAGGAGATCACCAGATCTATTCAGTGAACACATTGAATAGACCATGGCGTCTGACATACGCTGCGTGTTCCGCGTGGCGTATAGCCCCCTAGACGCACATGGGCGGTGGTCGTTGTGAGGCGTCTGTCTCGCCTGTTCGAAGGCCGACCTGAGTCGGTCGGCGCCGCTCGGGCGTTCGCTCGGGCGTTCCTCAGTGGCCGTGTCTCCGAAGAGTTGGCCGATCGAGCCGTACTGGTGGTGAGCGAACTGTGCACCAACGCCGTGGAGCACACGGCCAGCGGAGAGGTGGGCGGCAAGTTCGTCCTGGAGTTGGAGGTGTCCCCCGGGCGCGTGCTGGTGGGCGTCGTCGATATGGGGGCGCCGTCTAGGCCGAAGCTGTGCTTCGAAGCTGTGGACGCCGACGCGGTGAACGGTCGTGGCCTGTTCATCGTTGAGGCCGTCTCCAAGACGTGGGGCTCCGAGATGGTGCGAGTGGGGCGCCGGGTCTGGGCGGACGTCGTCGGGGCGTCGGTGTGAGCGGCCCGCCGATTCCGCGTCGTCGGCGACGCCTGCGTACCGTGAGCTCATCGACCGGGCGTGAGCTTTCCGGCAGGGTGTCTAGGGTCCTAGACTCGCTGAGAGGCACCAGAGGAGGCGTCATGCCAGGCGAATTCGAGCGGATCGCGCAGATCAAAGACCCGTTTGAGCTGCTGCGCGCCGCGACCGAGCGCCTGGCGGAGGCCCAGCAGGAGGTCACCGAGCTTGCCCGCCTCCGGCGGCGGCTGATCCAGGACTTGCATGCGCAGGGCATGTCGTACGCGCAGATCGCGCAGGCCGCCGGGCTGAGCCGAGGGCGCATCCATCAGATCCGGCACACGGGGCCGGCGCCTGAAGGCGCCTTCCTCGGCTCGGGCGAGGTCATCGTGGTCACGCCGCTGCGGCCGGACCCGGCGAGCGACCGGACGTATGTCGCGTTGGACGACCTGACGACCGGCAAGCGGCTGGAGGAGCTGGCCCGGACGTTCGACCTGTCGGTCAGCTATGACCACGTGACGCTTGACGGCGAGATCGATCTGAACCGGCCGGGCATGCTGGTGATCTGCGGTCCTCGGATGTCGCCTGCAATGCGGGACGCCTACGACAAGGACCCCGTCATCGCCTGGGACCGCGACGAGCGAGGTTGGCTGCTGCGCGACACCCGAAGCGGGACCGAGTACCGGTCAGGCCAAGAAGAGCAGCCGCGGCGCCCGTACGACGTGGGATACCTGGGGCGTCTCCCCCGGCCGGATGGCAAGGGAACGTTCTTGGCGATCGCGGGCATCCACCCAGAAGGGTCACTGGGTGTGGTCCATCTGCTGACGAACGAGATCGGCAGCCTGTGGGGGCAGGTGGGCACTGACCGGTTCTCGGTCGTGATCGGCACCGAGTACGACCCGGACACCCACGAGCCCGTGCGAACGGAGTTGCTGACGCCGATCTATCGGCATGACGAGGACAACTGACAGGAGGCCGAATGCGTGTGCTGCTCGCCAGCGAGTCAGGAAACCCCAAGCGGGACAACGAAGACTTCGCGGCGGCAGCACCCGGCCTTGCGGTCGTCATCGACGGTGCCGGCGCCCCGGCCGGACTGCCCTCCGGCTGTTCGCACTCGGTGGCGTGGTACGCGCACAACCTCGGCGGCCTGCTGCTCGGCGCCGCCGCTGATCCGAACGTCACCCTGACTGAGGCGTTGGCGGTGAGCATCGAACGCGTCAACGCACTGCACGGGGACGCGTGCGACCTTCGGCACCCCGGCTCCCCCTCGGCGACCGTCGTCCTGGCCCGGGCATACGCCGACCGTCTGGAGTACCTGGTGTTGGCGGACTCCGTCCTCGTCCTCGACCAGGCCGACGGGGAACCGACCGTCGTCACGGACAATCGGCTGGCCGAGGTGTACCGCGAGGTGAACGACCCGGCCGCCGAGCGGCCGCCGCTGGGGACGCCCGAACACGCGGCCGACATGCGCACCCGGGTCGAACGGCTTAACGCCTACCGCAACCAACCCGGCGGTTTCTGGGTCGCCAGCACCAAGCCCGAGGCGGCACACGAGGCGCTCGTGGGCTCGGTACCGCTGGACGACCTGGACGCGGTCGTCTTGCTCAGCGATGGCGCCACTCGGCTCGTCGACCGATTCGGCGTCATGAGCTGGCGTGACCTGCTGGCCGTACTCCGCAAGGACGGGCCCGCCGAGCTGATCGTCCGCACCCGTGAGGCCGAAGCCTCCGACCCCAACGGCGCACGGTGGCCGCGTAGCAAGGCCTCCGATGACGCCAGCGCCGTCTACTGGGCCGTTCGCCGGTAGCGACACGAATCTGTACACCCCCCTAGACAGCCGCCTGGGCGGCAGCTACCTTGGTCTGTACACCCCCCTAGACAGTAGGTCTGCGCAGCGCCCTGCGCACTGTCTAGGGGGATAGACAAAACAGGAGGAGCTTCATGCGCAACATCCCGGTAGACGTGTCGGCACTCACGTTCGTGTGCGTCTCCCCGCCCCGTCCCAAGGTGATCAACAAGGACACGGGTGAGGTGAGGGTGGATCGGGACGGCAACACCGTGTTCACGGTGGGGCTGTCGGCAGCCGATGAGTCCGGGCGGGTGGAGCTGCTGACCGTGGCGGTGTCGGGCGTCCCGGACATCACGGTGGGCCAGGTGGTCCGGCCGGTCGGCCTGGTCGGGTCGCCGTGGGAACGAGAGTTCGGCGGGCGGCTTCGGTGGGGGATCGCCTACCGGGCCGCGCAGATCGTCCCCGAGGCTCCCACCGCCGTCCCGGAGCCGGGTGACGGGTCGGTGTCGGCGGCGGCCTGAGGCAGGGCGCGGTGTACGACACGCTGATTGTGGTGGTCGGGGGCCTGGTCGCTGCGGCGGCCGGGCTCTGGGCCTGGCGCCGCTGGCATCCCGCCTCGTTCTGGTACGGCGTCGCCTTCCCTGCTCGTGCGGTGCTGGTGTACCTGACCTGGCGGCATGTGGCCGCAGGGTGCGGGTTGACGCGGCGCCGGCGGCGGTGGCGGTGGACCCTGGACGCCGTCCCCGTCGTCGGCCCCGCCGCCCGTGGTGCCGCAACCGTGGTCGAACAGAAGCGGCGTATGCGGAGGGTGGACGTTGAGCGGGCTCCCCGGCTTGGGGTCCTGCGGCCCACGGCGTTGGGCTGGCGGCTGCGGGTCCGCCTGCATGACGGCCAGGTGCCCGCCGACTACGAGCGGGCCGCTGAGGGGATCGCGCACGCCTGGCGGGTGCATTCGGTGCGGGTGGTGGATGTGCGGCCGGGGGTGGTGACGCTGTGGGCGACCATGCGCGACCCCCTCACCGACGTGACCGTGTCCCCGGTGACCGATCGGCTGTTGACGGTGCGGCCGGGGAAGCTGGAGAACGGCGCCGACTGGGTGATCGACCTGCGCACCGTGCCGCACTGGTTGATCGCGGGGGCGACGCAGTCGGGCAAGTCCAACCTGGCCAACGCCATCATCAAGGGCCTTGCGCCGCAGCCGGTCGCGCTGGTCGGGTTCGATCTGAAGGGTGGGGTGGAGTTCACTCCGTATGCGCCGCGGTTGTCGGCGCTGGCCACCACCCGCTCCGAATGCGTCGAGCTGCTCGGCGGCCTGGTGGCCGAGCTGGAGGCGCGCATGGCGCTGTGCCGCAAGCATGGGGCGCGGAACGTGTGGACGCTCCCCGGGGAGTTGCGGCCGGTGCCGGTGGTGGTGCTGGTGGATGAGGTGGCCGAGCTGTTTTTGATGGCCGACAAGAGCGAGAAGGACGAGGTCGCCAAGACGTCCACCGCCCTGTTGCGGGTGGCGCAGTTGGGCCGGGCTTTTGCCGTCCACCTCGTCGTGTGCGGGCAGCGTATCGGCTCCGACCTCGGCCCCGGGGTGACCGCGCTGCGCGCCCAGCTGTCGGGGCGGGTGTGCCACCGGGTCAATGACCCGGAGACGGCGAGCATGACGCTGGGGGACATGGACCCTGCCGCGTTGGAGGCGGCGCGGGGGATCCCGGCGGAGACGCCCGGTGTGTGCGTGGTGGCCGGGCAGGACGGCTCTTGGCACCGTGCCCGGTCGGTGTATGTGAGTGAGACCGACGCCGAACAAGCCGCCCGCGACCACGCCCACCTGACCCCTTCGTGGGCCGAGGTGACCGGCTCGTCCTCGGTCACTGACCTGCGACCGGACATGCCTGACGCGGCATAACCCCTCCCCCTCCCCATGTGGCTCGGTGCGAGCCCTACTCCGTGCCAGGTCCCTACCCGACCCATGCCCAAAACCCATGGAGACTGCTCAATGACCACACGCCTGACCGTCCTTCGTCCCCGCTCTGCCCTGTCGTCCCGTCCCCGCCGGGCCGTCCGTCCCGCCCCGTCCTCCCGGCCGTCCTCGTCCTGGGCACCGGTGACGGTGGAGTGGGACGCCGTCCCGGGCCTGCACGTCGCCCGGTGCGGACGGTGCGCCGACTCCTTCACCTCGTCCCGCATAGACCAGGTCGAGGACTGGGCCGCCACGCACAGGTGTGACACCGAGCTGGCGGCACTGCTGGCCGCTGTCACCGGAGGGCGGGCGGCGTGAGTCGGCTGCTGGGCGCGGTCGCGGACTCCGGACCGGTGATCGTGCTCGCGGGGATCGCGGCGGCCGGGTCGTTCACCCACATCCGCGACACCGCCATCGAACACGGGCAAGGCGGTTGGATGGCGTGGGCGGTCGCGGTGTGCATCGACCTGACCTGCGTCATGGCCGCGCGAGAGCGGCAGCGGGACAAGCGCACCGGCCGCCCCACCGGGCGGCTGTCATGGCCCACCATCGTCCTGGTCGGCGGAATCTTGCTGTCGCTGGCGGCGAACCTGGCACAGGCCGAACCGTCCGCGTGGGGGTGGATCACGGCGGCCACTCCGGCCGCCGCGTTCCTGGTGGCGGTGTCCATGCTCGAACGCCGCGCCGCCCTGGCCGGCGCGCGGGCACGCACAGCGGCCACGCCCGTCCTGTCCGCCCCGCCGTCCTTCGGCCGCCCGTCCTCCACACCGTCCCCGTCCGCCCCGTCCTCGTCCGGCTCGTCCGCGCGTCCGTCCACGCCGTCGTCCTCCTCGTCCCCGGACTCGACGGGTGGCGACGCTGCCCGTCCTGGCCTGGCGGTCGTTGGGGCATCCGGTCCCGATCAGGACGACACCCGGGACAGGAACCAGGACGGCGGTCAAGACGGCGAAGACCAGGAAGACGGCGCGCAGGACAACGGCGGTCAGACGGCGCTTCCGGTGCCTGCTCCCAGTGGCCGTCGTGGCCGGTCCTCCTCACCGGCGGGGCCGCTGTTGGAGTTCGCCCGGCAAGTGGCCGCCGAACACCAGGCCACGCACGGGCGGCCGATCACCCGTGACGCGCTGCGCGCCCGGCTGGGCGTGTCCAACCAGCTCGCATCCGACCTGCTCCGCCAGATCCGCAACCAGATCGACGACGCCGCATGAGCGGCCACCGCCACAGGAGACCTGCTGTGTTCCTTCGCCGCTGCGCCTTCGCAGTCTGCCTGCTGGTCCTGGCGCTGTTCGTCCTGCGCCACCCCGGCCAAGCCGTCGACACCACCGGCGCCATCGGCCACGCCCTGGCCGTGCTCGCCGACGCCGTCGCCCTGGTCACCTCTGCCCTGTGAAACGGCCGCCCCGGGGCGTGGCCGCACAGCCGCCAAGCACACGCGCGCCACGTCCCGGGGCCATCCCCTCACCCCGTCCTGTAACGGGAAGGAGACACGCTCCACCGTGCCCGACACACCCGCGTGGTTGACGCCGCTCGCCGTCCGCGACATGGCGGCCAAGCTCAACCGCCCCGACTTCCACCGGTGGGCCGCCCGCGCCCGAGCGACCGGCGGATGCGCACAGCCGATCCACCTGCGCGGTTCGGTCGAGTACCGGGACCGGGCGACCGGTGAGCTGCTGCACCGCTACTCCACGGCGCGTGAGCCGGGCGGGGTGCTGCGGGTGGCGTGCAAGACCCGCCGGGCCTCGCGCTGTCCGGCCTGCGCCGAGATCTATCGGGCTGACACCTACCAACTGGTGCGTGCAGGCCTGGCGGGCGGCAAGGGCGTCCCCGCATCGGTTACCCAGCATCCGGCGGCGTTCGTCACCCTCACCGCACCCTCCTTCGGCCCTGTCCACGCCCACCGCCCTGCTGCTGGCGGGGCCGTTGCGCCCTGCCATCCTCGGCGCGACGCAGGGCGATGCCCGCATGGCCGCATGTTGTCGTGCACCACCAGGCACGCACCCGACGACCCGCGCCTGGGCGAACCGCTCTGCCCCGACTGCTACGACTACACCGGCTCGGTGCTGTTCAACGCCCTCGCACCCGAGCTGTGGCGCAGGTTCACCATGGCCCTGCGCCGCAGAATCGCCAAAGCCGCGGGCCTGACGCTGCGGGAGCTGGGCGAGACGCTGACCGTCTCGTTCGCCAAGGTGGCCGAGTATCAGCGGCGGGGTGTGGTGCACTTCCACGCCGTCATCCGCCTGGACGGTCCCCAGGGGCCGGCCACGCCCCCGCCCGCCTGGGCTTGCTACGAGGTGCTGGCCGATGCCGTCCACCAGGCCGCCTGCGCCGTCACCGTGACGACCCCCGACGCGCCCGGTATGCCGTCCCGTTCGCTGGCCTGGGGTGAGCAAATCGACGTCCGCCCCATCACCACGACCGGGGAGCTGACGGATAGGACGGTGGCGGGTTACATCGCCAAGTACGCCACCAAGGCCGCCGAATGCACCGGCACCCTCGACCGCCGCATCCGCGCAACCGACAACCTGGACGCGCTCCCGGTCTCGGCGCACGCCCGGCGGCTGATCGCCGAGTGTCTGCGCCTGGGGCGCATGGCGGAGATGGCCGATCTTCGGCTTGCCGAGTGGGCGCACATGCTCGGCTTCCGCGGCCACTTCTCCACCAAGTCCCGCCGGTACTCGACCACCCTCGGCGCACTCCGGCGGGCCCGTATCGAGCACAACCAGCGCGCGCACGAGACCACCACCGGGCGGCTGCCGCTGACCGACGAGGACGAGGTCCTCGTGATCTCCCATTGGCGCTACCTCGGGCAGGGCCTCACCCCCGGTGAAGCGCTGCTGACCGCTGCCCTGACCGGCACACCGCTACCCCCGCTCAACCCGTTGTCCGCGACCGAGAGGAGACCTGATTGTCCGAACTGGTCCTGACCGTTGACGAGGCGGCCGAACGGCTCCGTGTGAGCCGCTGGACGCTCTACAACCTCATCCGCTCCAACCAGCTCCGCACCGTCAAGATCGGCCGCCGCCGCCTCGTACCGGTCGACGCGCTGGCCGAATACCTCGCTCAGCTCACAAGGGTTGCAGCTTGATGACCAAGAGCCAGCTCTCAAAGACCGAGAAGCCTGATGAGCAGAAAGGCCGCCGCGAGCGCAGGCGGCGTGTCCGTGGCCGGGCGAACGGAGAAGGGTCGATCTTCCCCTACCGCAACGGCTACGCCGCATACGTCTGGGTGAACACTCCGGACGGCAAGCGCACGCGCAAGTGGGCATATGGAAGGACCCGTGAGGAAACTCACAAGAAGTGGCTGAAGCTCCATGAGGCCGCCAAGAAGGGACCGGTGACGACCAAGACCCCTACTCTGGCGGCCTACCTTGAGCGCTGGCTGAACGAGGTTGTGAAGCCTGAGCTCGCCCCAGCGACGGCGGCCAATTACGAGATGTTCGTCCGGCTGTACATCGTTCCGACACTGGGAGGAAAGCGGCTCGACAAGCTCACCGTGGCCGACGTCCGGGCTTGGCTGAACAAGCTGCGGGAGACCTGCCAGTGCTGCGCGCAGGGCAAAGACGCGCGGCGGGAGGAGAAGAGGCAGCGGTGCTGCGCTGTGGGCCGCTGCTGCGAGCAGTACGCCTCAGAGCGGACCTGCCGAGACGCCTGGACGACCCTTCGGGCCGCGTTGGGCAACGCCGTTCGAGAAGAGATCCTGCCCCGCAACGTGGCGTCCCTGCTGCGCGTTTCCAAGCCTCGGAAACGGCGCGTGAAGCCGTGGAGCGTGGACGAGGCCCGCAAGTTCTTGGTCTCGGCTCGCGAGCGGCGAGACCCGCTGTACGCCGCGTACGTCCTCATCCTGACTCTCGGGCTGCGACGCGGTGAGGTGCTGGGCCTTCGGTGGGCCGATGTGGACCTGGAGACGGAGGAGATACGCATCGGCTGGCAGCTCCAGCGGATCAACGGTCAACTTCTCCACAGGGAGACCAAGACGGAAGCCTCGGACGCGGCGCTTCCCCTCGTGGACATCTGCACCACGGCGCTGCGGGAGCGCCGGAGGGACCAGGAGACGGCGCGCGAGAACGCCACCGAGTGGACGGAGTCGGGCCTTGTCTTCACCACCCGTACGGGACGCCCCATCGAGCCGCGGAACTTCAACCGCAGCTTCGCGGCGGCATGTGACCGGGCAGGCGTGCGCAGAGTGCCCGTCCACGTGACCCGGAAGACCTGCGCCTCGCTCCTCGTGGCGCTGGACGTTCATCCGCGCGTGGTGATGCAGATCCTCCGGCACAGCCAGATCGCCGTCACCATGGACATCTACAGCGAGGTCTCGACGGCGGCCCCGCGCAAGGCTCTGCGGAAGCTGGGCAAGCAGCTCGGCGAGTAGCCGTCAGGCGGCGTTGCTGTACTTCGCTGCTGTACGAAGATCAAAAAGGCCGGTCTCCCGATGGGGACCGGCCTTTGACCTGCGTGGAGCTGAGGGGATTTGAACCCCTGACCCCCTCGATGCGAACGAGGTGCGCTACCGGACTGCGCTACAGCCCCGTGAGGACGCGTTAAGGCTAGCAAACTTCTGGGGGTGTTCGCGCATCGAGACGGCGCGTCATTCGCCGACGACGCGGCGGTCGTCGGCGAACTGGTCGAACACCTCGTCCTCGGCGCGGGGGTCGAGCTCGATGACCTCGGCGTCCGGCCCCGCGGTCTGGGCGGCCCGGGCGGCGCGTTCGGCGCGGGCACGCGCGCGGGCGGCCATGGCCGCGCGTTCCCGGCGCCGCTCGGCGTCGATGCGGGCGGCGGTGCGGAGCAGGGCCAGGTGACCGGCGAACAGCAGGAGCGGCGGCACGACGACCCACCACGGGGCGAGGCGGGCGGCGGCGACGCCGATGGAGGCCAGGACGAGCAGCGTCAGGCCGAACGTGCGCCGACGGCGCCGGGCTATGACGGCGGCGCGGGTGCGCCGGCGGCGCCGCGGCGGAGGGGCCTCCTCTTCCTCCTCGACGGGGGTCTCCTCCGTGATCTCGTCGGTCTTCTTCGGGCGCGAGGTGTCGCGTCGCAGCCACATCGGGACCAGCACGACGGCCCAGACCGCGACGATGGCCAGGTAGAGTACTGCGCTGCTCACCGGCCCACCACCGGGGCCCGGCGACGACGCCGCAAGGCACGCCGGGGGCGCGCGCCGTCTTTCGGCACGCGCACGTGCATCGGGAGCAGGGCCACGCCCCGCACGGTACGAGCCGGTGTCAGACGTTGACGAGCATAAGGGGCGGTGTGTCGCGAGATCGATCCCGCCGTTACTCTTCGTTTGCCGAGTCTTCCCGCTCGCAGGATTCTTACACACCCCGGACGGGGGATTGTCAGCGCGCGGCCAAGGGTCAGGACGAGGAAGAGGACCGGGGAAATTCCTGGCGCATCGTGGCCAGCCAGCGGGCGCGCAGACCGCCGGGCACGTCCTCGACGGTCAGGGCATAGCAGATGTGGTCGCGCCAGGCTCCGTCGATGTGCAGATGGCGGCGCCGGATTCCTTCTTCCCGAAATCCGAGTTTTTCCACTACGCGGCGGCTGGCGGTGTTCTCCGGACGGATATTCGCTTCGAGCCGGTGCAGCCCGACGGTGAAGAAACAGTGGTCGACGGCGAGCGCCACGGCGGTGGGAATCACGCCGCGTCCGGCGACCTGCCGGTCGATCCAGTAACCGATCTGGGCGGAGCGGGCCGAACCCCACACGATCGCGCCGATGGTGAGCTGGCCGGCGAACCGGCCCTCGTAGGTGACCACCCAGGGCAGGGCCAGCCCCTGCCTGGCCTCGCGGCGCATGGTGTGCACCATGCTCAGGTAGGGCCCCAGGCCGCTGCGGAACAGCGGCGTCTCGGGGTTGGTGGGTTCCCAGGGACGCAGCCAGTCGGCGTTGCGGACCCGCAGGTCCCGCCAGGTCGCGGCGTCGCGGTGCCGGAGGGGGCGCAGCCCGACCGGGCCCTCGGACAAGGTGGCCGGCCATCCCCGCATTCGTTCCACGGCTCCATGATTCCCCGGCGGCGGACTCGGACGCCATCAATTGTCGCTCACATTTCAGCGGTCGGGACTGCGCTCCGCCCGCCCGGACCGCCCGCCGACGGGGCGTCCGGCCGCCGTGATCGGCGTGCGGCGGGCGGTGCGAGCATAGGCGTCCGCGGGGGTTCGGACGGCCGGATCACCCCCCGTCGCACCGTCGAGTGACACTGATCACAGCCGGCGGCCGTTCTTCATCACTCGGACGACGGCGAGGTCGTCGTCCATGAGCAGAAGGTCGGCGCGTTCGCCGGGTTCGAGCGAGCCGATGTCGTCGGCGAGGCCGAGGAGGCCGGGGTGAGCGCGACGGCCCGGGCGGCCTGTTCGATGGGCAGGCCCACGTCGGTGACGCTGCCCGCGATGGACGACCCGTCCGCCAACAGGGCGCGGCCTCCGCGGACGCGGACGTATGGCGCCGAGCCGGTAGTCACCGTCCCATGCCCGCGGCGGCCATCGCGTCGGTGATCAACGCGACGCGTCCGGCCCCGGCGACCCGGGAGTCGGTGTCGGACGGGGCCGTGGGCGCGGTGCCGGCCTCGGCGATGCGGTCGGCGGCCGTGCGGAGCCAGCGCCGGGAAGCACGGGGCTCGCGTTGACCAGCGTCGTCATGGCGAAGCCTGATCGTGCGACATGTCCGTCCCTCCGCGCGGCCCGGCGGTCAGTCGGCCGGGCGCGGGTGGTCGCCCCCGCCGATCTGGTCGACGGCGTGCTCGAGCACGGGGCCCAGCACGGCCATGCCGTCGCGGACGCCGCCGGTCGAGCCGGGGAGGTTGACGATGAGCGTGCGTCCCGCGACGCCCGCCACGCCGCGCGACAGGATCGCCGTCGGCACCGCCTCGCGGTTCGCCAGCCGGATCGCGTCGGCGATGCCCGGCACCTCGCGCTCGATGACGCGCCGGGTCATCTCGGGGGTCTGGTCGGTCGGGGTGAGGCCGGTCCCGCCCGTGGTCACGACCACGTCGTAGCCGTCGGCCACGGCGCGGCGCAGGACCTCGGCGACGGGCTCCCCGTCGGGGACGACGACGGGTCCGTGCACCTGGCAGCCGAGCTCCTCCAGCAGCTCCACCAGCACGGGCCCGGACTTGTCGGCGTACACGCCCGCCGCCGCCCGGTTCGACACCGTGACCGCCATCGCCCGGATCATCGTCGTCCCGCTCCCCTCGCCGCCGTCGGCTGCCATGATCGGCTCTCATCATGCCCGCCGTCCGGCCTCCTCAACGGCCGGACCGGCGCCGACCTCGGACGCTTCCGGGGGCTCGGGGTTCGGCTGCGGCCGGCGTCAGCGGTGCCAGTGGCCGGTCTTGCCGCCGGTCTTCTCCTCCACGCGGACGTCCGTGATCACCGCGGCCGGGTCGACGGCCTTGACCATGTCGACGAGGGCGAGCGCGGCCACCGTGACGGACGTCAGCGCCTCCATCTCGACGCCGGTGCGGTCGGCGGTGCGGACGGTCGCGGTGATGGCCACCCCGTCGTCGCGCACGTCCAGGGAGACTTCGACGCCGTGCAGGGCGATCGGGTGGCACAGCGGCACCAGGTCGGGGGTGCGCTTGGCCGCCATGATCCCGGCGATGCGCGCCACCGCGAGGGCGTCGCCCTTGGGCACCCCGCCGGTGCGCAGCGCGTCGACGCAGGCGGACGACAGCCGGACGAACCCGGTGGCGGTGGCCGTGCGGGCCGTCACGGTCTTCTGCGAGACGTCCACCATCCGGGCGGCGCCGTCGGCGTCCAGGTGGGTGAACTCCGAGCCTATGTTCATGACGGCATCCTCATGACCTCGACCCGCGTGCCGGCGGGCACCCTCTCGGCGTCCTCGGGAATGACGATCAACCCGTCGGACGACGCCAAGGCGGCCAGCTGGTGGGACCCCTGCGCCTCGACCGGCGCCACGGAGAGCGCTTCGCCTTCGGACGCGCTGAGCTTCCCCCGCAGGAAGTGACGCACACCTTTCGGGGAGGAGACGTCCTCGGTGAGCACCGCCTCCACCACCGGCAGTCCTTCCGGGGGCAGGCCCTGCATGACCTGCAGGGCGGGGCGTACGAACACCTGGAACGACACGTACGCGCTGACAGGATTGCCCGGAAGGGTGAACACGGGCGTGTCCTGAAGGAGGCCGAACCCCTGGGGCTTGCCGGGACGCATCGCCACCTTGTGGAAGCCGACCGTGCCCGTACGGGACAGCACCTCCTTGACCACGTCGCGCGCGCCCATCGACACTCCGCCGGAGGTGACGATGGCGTCGGCCCGGGTGAGCTGGTCCTCCAGGGTCCGCAGGACCTTGTCGGGGTCGTCCCCCACGGTGGCCTGCCGGTAGCCGACTCCCCCGGCCTCGGCCACCGCGAGGGTGAGCATGAAGCTGTTGGAGTCCCAGATCTCCCCGGGTGCGAGCTGTTCGCCGGGCTCGCGCAGTTCGGTGCCCGTGGACAGCACCACCACGCGCGGCCTCGGCCGTACGGTCACGCGTGAGCGGCCCACCGCGGCGAGCATGCCGATCTGCGCCGCGCCCAGGCGGGTGCCGGGCTCGGCGACGACCTGGCCCTCAGTGACGTCCTCGCCGGCCCGTCTGATGGCGTTGCCGGGGGCCGCGGCCCGGGAGATGCGCACCGACGCGGTGCCGCCGTCGGTCCACTCCACCGGGATGACGGCGTCGGCGCCCGCGGGGATGGGCGCGCCGGTCATGATGCGCGCCGCCAGTCCCGGGCGGATGGCCGACACACCCGGGTCCCCCGCGGCGATGTCGCCGACGACCGGCAGCACCACCGGATCGGACTGCGAGGCTCCCGCGACGTCCGACGCCACCACCGCGTACCCGTCCATGGCGGAGTTGTCGAACGGCGGCAGCGGCACGGGCGCCGACACCGGCTCGGCGAGCACGGTGCCGTGCGCCTCCAGGAGTGCCAGGTCCAGCGGCGGGAGTTCCCGGACGGTGCCGAGGATCTCCGCGAGATGCTCGTCGACGGTTCTCATGCCCACGGTCCCCCAGTGTGGCGCGAGGCGGTGGCGGCTACGAGCCGTCCACGCCGTCGGCGGCGTCGTGCCGGCGCACGAACTCGCGCAGCCACGGGAGGAACTCGGGCGCCAGGTCGGGACGCTCCGAGGCGAACTGCACCACGGTGCGCAGGTACTCCAGCTTGTTGCCGGTGTCGTAGCGGCGGCCGCGGAACTTCACCCCGTACACGGTGCCGCCCTCCTCGACGGGCATCTCGGCGAGGGTCCGCAGCGCGTCGGTGAGCTGGATCTCGCCGCCGCGGCCCGGCGGGGTCTTCTCCAGCACGTCGAACACGGCCGGGTCGCACACGTACCGGCCGATGATGATCCAGTTGCTGGGCGCCTCGTCCGCGGCGGGCTTTTCCACCAGGTCGGTGATGCGCACCACGTCGTCCTCGTCGGTGGCCTCGATGGCGGCGCAGCCGTAGGCCGAGACCTGGTCGGCGGGCACCTCCATGAGCGCCACGACGCTGCCGCCGCGCTGCTGCCGCACCTCGATCATGCGGCTGAGCAGCCGGTCCCGGGCGTCGATCATGTCGTCGCCGAGCAGCACGGCGAACGGCTCGTCGCCCACGTGCTGGCGGGCGCAGTGCACCGCGTGCCCGAGGCCGCGCGGCTCGCCCTGCCGGACGTAGTGCATGACCGCCAGCTCGCTGGACTCGCGGACGGCGGCCAGCCGCTCCTCGTCGCCCTTGGCGCGCAGCGCCTCCTCCAGCTCGTAGGCGCGGTCGAAATGGTCCTCGATCGACCGTTTGCTCCGTCCCGTGATCATCAGGACGTCGGTGAGGCCGGCGTCGACGGCCTCTTCGACGACGTACTGGATCGCGGGCTTGTCGACGATCGGGAGCATCTCCTTGGGCGTGGCCTTGGTGGCGGGCAAGAATCGGGTGCCGAGCCCCGCCGCCGGGACCACCGCCTTCTGCACAGGTACGAAGTCGGCCATAGAGAGACCCTAGTCATCACCAAGGACCAGAGCGTGCACCAGATCGACCCTAAACGTTCGCGCCGCAAGGAACTGCTGGCCAGGCGCACCGCCATGGACCCCGACGCGCGCGCCGCGGCCGGGCGTTCGCTGCGGGACACCCTTTTGTCGACCCCCGAGGTGGAGATGGCGGGCACGATCGCGGCGTACGTGTCGGTCGGCACCGAACCCGACACCCGGGGGCTGCTGTTCGCGCTGTGGAAGCGGGGCGCATACGTGCTGGTGCCCCGTCTCCTGCCGGACGCGGATCTGGACTGGGCCTCGTATGAAGGTCCCGAGTCGCTCGCTCCGGGGTCGCGCGGCCTGCTGGAGCCCACCGAACCGTCCCGCGGCCCTGAGGCCGTGGCGAGCGCGGACGTGGTGCTCGTCCCCGCGGTCGCGGTGGACCGTACAGGGATGCGCCTGGGCCGGGGCGGCGGGTCGTACGACCGCGCACTGGCCCGGGTGGGCTCGGCCATCCTCACCGTGGCCCTGCTCTATGACGGGGAGCTGGTCGATGCCCTCCCCTCCGAACCGCATGACCAGCGGGTACGAGCCGCAGTGACCCCGTCCGCGGGCCTCGTTCGTCTGCCTCGCTAGGGGACGGCACGCGGAGCGCCCGTCAGCAACGCCCCCATGTCCGTCAGCCGCGCCTGCCCGGCGTAAAGTGCGAACTGGTCGAGTCCGAACATCGGCCACTCGACCGAGCGCGCGCCAGACGGGTGTGGACGACGCCGCACGCGAGGGAGAACTTCAGATGACGAAGCCTTGGCGGATTCTCGCTCTGCCCCCTCTGGACCCGGAACTGATCCGCGGCATCCTCGATCCGATCCTCGGCGACGCGGCGGAGATCGTCATCCCGGCCGAGCGCGAGCGAGGCGCGCTCCTGGACGCCCTGACCGACGCCGAGATCGTCCTGGCCGACTTCAGCGGACGCCTGGGGTTGGACGCCGAGGCCGTGGCCGCCGCTCCCCGCCTGGCGTTCGTGCAGATGCCGGCCGTGGGCACCGACAGCCTCGACCTGAAGGCGCTCGCGGCGGCGGGCGTGCCGGTGGCCAACGCGGCGGGGGCCAACGCCCGTTCGGTGGCCGAATGGACGGTGGCCGCCGCGTTCGCGCTGTGCCGTCACCTGGCCTGGGCGGACCGGCGCGTCCGCGAGGGCGGGTGGCCGCAAAAGGAGATGCTCGCGCGGGGCGGCCGGGAACTGCGCGCCCAGCGCGTCGGGATCCTGGGCTACGGGGCGATCGGCGCCGAGGCGGCGCGGCTCTTCCAGGCGCTGGGGTGCACGGTGTCGTACTGGTCGCGGCGGCGGCGCCCGGACGCCGTGGCCGTCTACCGGGACCTGGACGACTTGCTCGCCACGTCCGACATCCTCGTCGTCGCCCTGCCGCTCACCGAGGAGACGCGCGGACTGCTGAACACCGAACGGCTCGCCCGCCTCCCCCGGGGAGCCCTGCTGGTGAACGCTTCGCGCGGGGGGATCGCGCCGGACGCCGCGGTACTGGCCGCCCTGGAATCCGGGCAGCTGGAAGGCGCGGCGCTTGACGTGTTCGACGAGGAGCCTCCGCCCGCCGACAGTCCCCTGCGCAGGCACGAGAACGTGCTGCTGTCCCCGCACTCGGCCACCGCGACGAGGGACGCGCAGCTGGCCATCGTGTCGGTCGTGCAGGAGAACATGGCCGCCGTCCTGGCCGGACGCCCCGTGTCCAACGTCGTGAACGACGTGGACCCCCTGGTCAAACGGCGCTGACGGCGTACGCTGGCGACACATCCGCGGGCGGCCTCGGGTCGCGCCCAGGAATACGGCGGCCCAAGCGCCGGTTAAGTGATGATCGCGAGGGCAGGACACAGGCCGGTGGGGCACGTCTTCGGACACGCGGGCCGACTCCAGAACATCTGGGCCGCCCGAGTTCATTGACTGCGCGAAGCACATAAAACGGTAGGATCGCGACGATCTTAACTTCGCGACCCGGGGAGGGATGTGCGGCTCGATCTCTGGCTACTCTTCGGCGCGACTCTCATACTCATCGCGATCATCGCGGTCCGGCTGTCCCACCGGGCGGGGTTGCCGACCCTCCTGGCGTATTTGGGCATCGGCCTGTTCCTCGGCGAGTCCGGACCCGTCGGCATCGACTTCGACAACGCCGAACTGGCGGAGATCCTGGGCCTGACCGCGCTGGTCCTGATCCTGGCCGAGGGCGGCATCACCACCAACTGGCGCCACGTGCGGCCGTCCGTGCCCGCCGCGCTGTCGGTCTCCACGCTCGGCACGCTGATCAGCGTGCTCGTGGTGGCGGTCGCCGCGCACTGGCTGCTGGACATGGACTGGCGCCTGGCCTTCCTCCTCGGGGCCGTCATGGGCCCCACGGACGCGGCCGCCGTCTTCTCCGTGCTGCGCCGCCTTCCGCTGCCGTCCAGGCTCACCGGACTGCTCGAGGCCGAATCCGGGTTCAACGACGCCCCCGTCATCATCGTCGTCGTCTGGCTCAGCACCCACACCGGCATGCCCAACGTGGCCTCGCTGGTGGGGATGATGGTGTACGAGCTGGCCGCGGGCGCCGCCTTGGGCCTGCTCATCGGCTGGGTGGGCGCGTACGCCCTGCGCCAGATCGCCCTGCCCGCGTCCGGGCTCTACCCCCTCGCGGTGTTGTCGCTGTCCATCGGCTCGTACGGGGTGACCACTCTCCTGCACGCCAGCGGCTTCATGGCCGTGTACGTCAGCGCGCTGGTCCTGGGCAACGCGCGTCTGCCGCACCGCCCCGCCACCCGGGGGTTCGCCGAGGGGATCGCCTGGCTCGCCCAGATCGGGCTGTTCGTGATGCTGGGCCTGCTGGCCTCCCCCGAGGAGCTGCCCGCGCAGATCGTTCCGGCCCTCGTCGCCGGATTCATCCTGCTGCTGGTGGCCCGTCCCTTGTCGGTCCTGCTGTCGACGTGGGGCTTCGGGCTGACGCTGGGCGAGAAGGCGTTCGCGTCCTGGGCGGGCCTGCGCGGCGCCGTGCCGATCGTGCTGGCCACCATCCCCATGGTGGAGGACGTGGCGGGCGCCGACCGGCTGTTCTCCATCGTCTTCAACATCGTCGTCGTCTTCACCCTGCTGCAGGGGCCGACGCTGCCGCTGGCGGCCCGGCTGTGCCGGCTGAAGGGCGACGAGGAGGCCCGCGAACTGGACGTCGAAGCCGCCCCGCTGGAGGAGCTGCACGCCGAGCTGCTGGAGGTCCGGGTCCCCCGCGACTCCCTGCTGAACGGCGTCGAGATCTTCGAGCTGCGGCTGCCGCCGGGCGCCTCGGTCACGCTGATCGTCCGCAACGGGTCCAGCTTCGTCCCGGAGCCGACGACGCCGCTGCAGGCCGGCGACACCCTGCTGGTGGTCGCGACCACCGCCGTGCGGGAGGCCACGGAGCGCCGCCTGCGCGCGGTCAGCCGCCGCGGCAAGCTGGCCGGCTGGTTCGGCGAGACGGGCGCATGATCTTGTCCGCCGCACCCCTCGCCGTTGATCGCCGCCCAGGAGACCTCGTCTGCGTCCCCCTAGACCCCTGGCCCGCGATCGCCGCTCAGCGGGTCTCGTCCGTAGGCTCCCTACCCCTGCGCGATCCCGCCGCAAGAATCCGTACGGCCGCCCGCCGCGGGACCGTCCTGCGGGATAAGGCTTGCGACCTGCGGGAACAGGTCGTGCGCAAACCGTGTTCTACGCACCGGTACCATTAGCAGTCGTTCTAGGTGAGTGCCAGCCCGCGCAACCGGGCTGAGTCAGCGAGGAGGAACAGTGCCGACGTATCAGTACGTTTGCACCGAGTGCGGCGAGCCTCTGGAGGTCGTGCAGAAGTTCAGCGACGCCGCGCTGACCGACTGCCCGTCCTGCAACGGAAGGCTCCGCAAGGTCTTCTCCGCCGCGGGCATCATCTTCAAGGGCTCCGGCTTCTACCGGACCGACAGCCGCAGCTCCGGCTCCTCATCGGGACGCAGCTCCTCCAACGGCTCCGGGTCGAGCGACTCCAAGAGCTCCTCGGGGTCCGAGTCGTCGAGCTCCAGCGGCTCGTCCTCCTCGTCCTCCTCGTCGTCGAGCAAGGTCGCCTGACCCGCCCGCGGACGCGCCGATCCGAAGGATCATGGCCGGTCTCCGGAGCCGCACCCGCCGTTCATGATCCTTCGGACGCACATCCGCATGCCGCGCCGTTCTCCGCCTTGGCCGTTCACCGCTCGGGCGTGACGCGCCCGTTCTCTGCGCCCGTCAGGGCGTGATGGCGCGACCGCCCTCCACGCCGTAGCGCGGCGTGTTGCCGAGGCGGAACAGTCCGGTGTCACCCAGGCTCAGCGAGACCACGGGGGCGGGGCTGCGTTCGACGCGGTCCTGGTGCAGCCCCATCGAGGGCCGCCGCGTCGTAGAAGGCGGTACTTCCACGCGGCCTTATGCGTCCCCCACCCCAGTGGTCCTCCGGCTCTTCCACTACGCACCGCCGGCGGGAAGCGCGGGTCGCACTCGGTCGCATGGCCGAAAGCGGCCGCTTTCCCGGGAATCGGCTGAGCACGTCCTGGCCGCTCTCTGGCACGGCACGCCTCGTGCGCGAGGCGGAGGCCGCCTCCTGCGCGCGGCGGAGCCGGGTCGAGCCGCCCTCTGCGCGACGGGACACCTGTTTCACCTGCCCGAGCCCGCGTACCGCCGGACGAGCAGGACATGAGAGCCGCTGGTCCGGGCGGTAGGGCATCGCGTCTTCAAGCACCTCCCCGCCCCTCCTCGCGGCCCGTCGCTTTCTGATCGGGGCCTAGCGCCACACGCCCCGCGTACCCTCCCCGCGCCTTCCCCGCGCGCTCCCCTACGCCTCGCGAAGTAGGAACAGGCGCCTGCCCTGCTTCCCCAGAAGTAGCGCCAGTCGAATCCTCCGCAGGACGACTGCCTGCGCGTTCATGGCCGACGATGGCGACGTCACGGGGATTCGCCGACGAAGTCCGGCGCCCCCACCACCGACGACTCGCGATACAACTTGACATCTCTCCATCCCCGAGACATCCTGCACATCGCGATATATCTTGAAAGTCCCCTCAGGAGTTCGTCATGAGCGCATCCAACGACGCCTTCGCCGGCTCCGGTCCCAGCCCCGGGACCGGTGGACGCCGAGGAGTCGCCCGCAGACTCGCCGCACTCATCGCCGGACGGCGCACCAAATGGGTCGTGCTGGCGCTGTGGGTGGTGCTGCTGGCCGCGCTCGGCCCGCTGGCCGGGAGGCTGGGCGACGTCGAGGAGAACGACGCCGCCGCCTGGCTGCCCGACGGCGCCGAGTCCACCCAGGTCGTCTCGCTGCAGGAGCGGTTCCGCGACGACGAGACGATGCTCGCGGTGATCATCTACGAGCGGTCGTCCGGCATTACCGCCGCCGACCAGGCCAAGGCCAGGTCCGACGTCGCCGCGTTCGCCAAGCTGCCGGGGGCGCAGCAGCCGCAGGGACCGTTCCCCAGCCGCGACGGCAAGGCCCTGCAGACGCTGGTGCCGCTGACGGACGTGGACGTCGTCAAGGCCGTCGACCAGGCCCGCGACCTGGCCGAGCGCGGCCCGCCCGGACTGAACGCGCACGTCACCGGACCCGCGGGCAGCGGCGCCGATATGTTCAAGGTCTTCGAGACGATCGACGGCTTCCTGCTCATGGCCGCCGGGCTCGTCGTGATCGTCCTGCTGCTGATCATCTACCGCAGCCCGGTGCTGTGGATCGTCCCCGTGCTCAGCGCCCTGGTCGCGCTCGGTTTGGCCCAGGCGGTGGTCTACCTGCTGGCCCGCTACGCCGACCTGACCGTCAACGGGCAGAGCGCCGGCATCCTGACCGTCCTGGTGTTCGGCGTGGCCACCGACTACGCGCTGCTGCTGGTCGCCCGCTATCGGGAGGAGCTGCACCGGCACGCCGACCGGCACGAGGCCATGGCCTTCGCGCTGCACCGCGCCGCCCCCGCAATCATCGCGTCCGCCGCCACCGTCGCGATCGGCCTGCTGTGCCTGCTGGTCGCGGAGCTGAACTCCACCGCGGGCCTCGGGCCGGTGGTCGCGGCCGGCGTGATCACCGCGCTGGCGTCCATGACCACCCTGCTGCCCGCCCTGCTGGTGATCTTCGGGCGGTGGCTGTTCTGGCCGCTGGTGCCCCGCTACGACGCCAAGTACCTGGCGCCGGAGGCGTACGAGGCCGAGCACGGCGTCTGGAACCGGATCGCCGGGCTGGTCGGCCGCCGCTCCCGGACCATCTGGGCCGTGACCTCGGTCGGCCTGGTCGCGCTGCTGTTCGGGCTGGGCTCGCTGCGGGCCCAGGGACTGTCGGACGCCGGCCAGTTCGTGGACAAGCCCGACTCGGTGGTCGGCGCGGAGGCCGTCGCCCGGCACTACCCGGCCGGATCGGGCGCCCCGGCGATCGTCATCGCCAAGGCGTCCGCGGCCCAGCAGGTCGCCGCCGCCGTCTCCGCCACGCCCGGCGTGGCCGAGGTGAGCCGTCCCGTCACCGCCGGCGGGCTGGTGCAGTACGAGGCGACCCTGCGCGACCCCGCCGACAGCAAGGCCGCCCAGCGCACCGTCGACCGGCTGCGGGACGCGGTGCACGCGGTCCCCGGCGCCGACGCCAAGGTCGGCGGCGCCACCGCCATCACCGTCGACGTCAACCGCGCCGCCGACCGCGACAACCGCGTGATCATCCCGATCGTGCTGGCCGTGGTCCTGCTGATCCTGGTCGTGCTGCTGCGGGCCCTGGTCGCGCCGCTGCTGATGATGGCCACGGTGGTGCTGTCGTTCCTCGCCTCGCTGGGCGCCAGCGCGCTGGTCTTCCGCCACGTGTTCGGGTTCGAGGGCGCCGACGCGGGCTTCCCCCTGCTGGCGTTCATCTTCCTGGTGGCGCTGGGCGTGGACTACAACATCTTCCTTATGCACCGCGTCCGGGAGGAGTCGCAGGCCCTGGGCACCCGCCGCGGCGTGCTGCGCGGCCTCACCGTCACCGGCGGCGTCATCACCTCCGCCGGGCTGGTCCTGGCGGCCACCTTCGCCGCCCTGACCACCCTGCCGCTCGTCAGCATGGTCGAGATGGGCTTCGTGGTCGCGTTCGGCGTCCTGCTGGACACGCTCATCGTCCGGTCGCTCCTGCTGCCCGCCCTGTCCTACGAGCTCGGACGCCGGATCTGGCTCCCGAGCTCTCTGGGACGGCGCAGCTCCGCCCCGGCCGAGCCCGACACCGGCAAACTGCTGGACCCGGTGGGCTGACACGCCCCTGGCCGCACGACGAGGGGCCCGGCGTCACGCCGGGCCCCTCTCGCCATGACCGGCCTCCCGAAGATCGTCCCGCCGCTCATCCACAACCCGGGACGGGACTCCCGGAGGGCCGACGCG
The DNA here is from genome assembly GCF_001552235.1 of Actinomadura rubrobrunea NBRC 15275. Taxonomy (NCBI): domain Bacteria; kingdom Bacillati; phylum Actinomycetota; class Actinomycetes; order Streptosporangiales; family Thermomonosporaceae; genus Actinomadura; species Actinomadura viridilutea. Next base: position 43,168 of record NZ_BCQU01000010.1, read on the forward strand.
GATGGCTAGTGTCGGCGGCATGTCCACACCGCCTTCGCACTCCTCCGCCTCCGAGCCCGCCGCCGAGATCGCGGTCATCGGCGGCTCCGGCTTCTACTCCTTCCTCGACGACGTCGAGGAGGTCGAGGTCGACACCCCGTTCGGGGCGCCCAGCGACCGCATCGCCCTCGGCGTGCTCGGCGACCGCCGCGTCGCCTTCCTCCCGCGGCACGGACGCGACCACCGCTTCCCGCCGCACCGCATCCCCTACCGGGCCAACATGTGGGCGCTGCGCTCCCTCGGCGTCCGCCGGGTGCTGGCGCCCAGCGCGGTCGGCTCGCTCGTCCCCGCGCACGGCCCGGGCACGCTCGTCGTCCCCGACCAGCTCGTCGACCGCACGTCCGGGCGCGCGCAGACCTACTACGACGAGGGCGGCGCCGTGCACGTGTCGTTCGCCGACCCGTACTGCCCGGCGGGCCGCCGCACCGCCGTCGCGACCGCCCGCGACGCCGGCTGGGAGCCGGTCGACGGCGGCAGCCTCGTCGTCATCGAGGGCCCGCGGTTCTCCACCCGCGCCGAGTCCCGCTGGTACGCCGCGCAGGGCTGGACGCTGGTGGGCATGACCGGCCATCCCGAGGCCGTGCTGGCCCGCGAGCTCGCCCTGTGCTACACGCCGCTGTGCCTGGTCACCGACCTGGACGCCGGCGTCGAGGAGGGCGAGGGCGTGACGATGGAGGAGGTCCTGCGCGTCTTCGCCGCCAACATCGACCGGCTGCGCGGTCTGGTCGCCGATCTCGTCCAGGCACTCCCCGCCGAGCGCGACTGCCCCTGCCCGAACGTCCTCGACGGCATGAAACTGCCCCTGGAGCTGCCGTGACGGCACGCTCCGCCCGTCTCCGGCGTCCGGTGGCGGCGCTGTCGGCCGCGCTCGCCACCGGCCTGGGGCTCCTGGCCCTGCGGCCGTCACCGCCCGCCGCCGTCCGGGTCCTCGCCGCCGCCCGCGACCTGCCCGCCGGCACGGTCCTGCGCCCGGACGACGTGCGCCCGGTGGCGCTGCCGCCCGACGCCGTGCCCGCCGGGGCGTTACGCTCCGACGCCGCGGGCCGGACCCTCGCCGGGCCGATGCGCCGCGGCGAGCCGCTCACCGACGCCCGCCTGCTGACCGGCGGCCTGCTGCGCGGCTACGGCGCCGGCACGGTCGCGGCGCCCATCCGCATCGCGGACGCGGGCGTGGCGCGCCTGCTGCGCCCCGGCGACCGGATCGACGTGCTCGCACCGCCGTCCCCGGACGCCCCGTTCGCCCGCACGGTGGTCTCCTCGGTGCCGGTGGTGGCGGTGCCGAAGACACCGTCCGCCGAGGAGGGAGCACTGGTCGTCCTCGCCGCCGACCGCACACAAGCCGCCGCCCTGGCCGGAGCAGGCCCCTCACTCTCCATCACCATCAACAGCCCGAACTAGGGCGTCTCTCAAAGCAGGTGGAGCCGTTCGTTGATGGCGGTGACCTCCAAAACGGCCCGGCAGCGGACGGCGAGCTTGTCGCAGCGGGTGGCCACGTTCCGATCCCGCTCGAGACGGCTGATCCCGCACTCCACAGCATGACGGCCCCGGCAGTCGACCGGATCGAAGCCAGGCGGACGACCACCGCGGCCGCCCCGCCGCCGGGGCCCGGCCTAGTCGGCCGGGACCGGACTCGCGGCGGCGATACCACGCCAACGCAGGCGGGCACGGATCGCCCGGGAGAAAGAGGTTCTGTCGGCCCGCACCCGCCTCGGGCCGGGGCCCGGGGACTCCCTGGTCCTGGGCGGGCGCCCTTGATGCCGGCCATCACCGCCTCGAACCGCAGGGCATCCCCGCGCTGCCCGGCGGTCGGTCAGCCGTCTTCGGAGCCGTACTCCCAGTGCCAGGGCTCGAACGGGTTGCTGTAGGCCCAGGCGGGGTGGAACCAGCCGAACCTTCGGGAGTTGGCCTCCATCCAGCGGAACTGCACCGAACCCGCGATCTGCACGCCGCCGCAGAGGTCGACGGCCTGCCCGCGGCCGTGGTTGCTGGTGCCGGGGACGGCCGCGAATCCAGGCCGCTCCGCGTACACCCGATGCTGCTCCGCCAGGCTCCGATAGGAGTCCGTGACGCACATGTCGCGTCCGAACCGCGCCTTGTAGGCGTCGTTCAGCTTGTAGAACGCCAGCGCCGCGTCCGCCCGCAGCTGCTCACCCTTCTGCGGCAGCGGGCACAGGTATTGGGAGGGGATCAGCCCGTTGGGGAACCTGCGGGCCCCCGCGGCGAGGTTCTGCGGGCACATCGCCTTCAGCCGCTTCTCACGGTCGGCGCGGATCTGGTCGAGCATCGCGGTGAGCTGCTTGGTGAGCTGCTCCGACCTGGACCGCAGACTCTGGATCTGCTGTTCCAGCTTCGTCTGCTCCACGGCGTTGCGCGACTGAAGCTCCTGCGCCGTCGACGCCAGCCGCTGCCGCCGCTGCTGCAACTCGTCGGCCTGGCGCACCAGCGCCTGCCGCCCGCCGGCGATGTAGGCCATGTCCGCCGTCGACCGCAGCCCGTCGCCGACGTCTCCCGGTCCGAAGATGGACATCGTCCCGCCCGCCCCCGGCTGCTGGTAGGACGCGTTGGCCAACCGGGCCACCGGCTGCCGGATCTCGTTGAGCTCGGCCTCGGCCGCGGCCAGATCCTTGAGGGTCTCCCGCAGTTTGGCCTGCGACTTGGCCAGCTCCTTCCTGCGGCTCTTCATCTGCCGGGTGGCCTTCACCAGCTCCGTGCGCGCCTTGGCGGCCTCACGGCGCAGTGTTTCCACGGTGTCGCGCTGGCGCGTGGCGGCGCTCGCGTGCGGCGCGCCCACCAGGGCGAACATCACCAGGAAGACCGCGGTCAGCGCCGCCGACCGAGGGATTGGCACGTCGGATTCCTCCTGATGCCTGAAGCGGGGATCAGCGCCAGGAACGCTACTACAGCTTCACCGAAGAACCGGGCGCAACCAGGCTCATCGAATGCGGTAACCGTTCCTTTTACACCATTCGCGCAAGAACGGATGTTCCGACCAGCGCGGCGGACACACCCGCGTCCGCGGCGCTTTGCGCCGCCGCTCCCGCGGCGACGGCGAGGCGGTCGACCGGGGCCGGGGCGACACGACGGTCTTCCGCGCCGGCGTCGGAGTCGGCGTCGGCCGCGGCGCCACGTACTCCCCGATCGTCGGATCGATGGGAACCGACGGCGCCGGGGACGACTTCACCGCCGCGGTCTGCGGTTCGGGGGCCGGCGGCGCGTCGCGGCGCACCCCCGCCACCACGCTGATCGCCGCGATCACCGCGACGACGACGCCGCCACCGACGAGGAGGGGCCTGCGCGGCCGCCGCGTCCCGGCATCCTTCGCCTTTGGTCCACCACGATGCCGTCCCGTCACGGGACCGAAGCGTACCGCTACCCCCCGATCCGACCTAGTGGGGATGGATAAGGGGGCGCGATCGCTCCCAGCTTCCCCTACTCTGTAGGTGCTGTCCGCTACGCTCTTGCGACGAGCGACAGGCCCTCGTAGCTCAGGGGATAGAGCACCGCTCTCCTAAAGCGGGTGTCGCAGGTTCGAATCCTGCCGGGGGCGCCACCATCACCAGGCAGAAGAAGCCCCTGACCAGCACAAACGCTGGCCAGGGGCTCATCGCTGTATGCGGCTCTATGCGGTTGGATGCGGCTGACTGCGGTTGATCATTCCCAATGCGTTCCCACGCCGGGAGCAGTCAGCTGCACGGTCCACGTCTGTCCGCATCGGTTCGGAACACACGTCGGCTCCTCCCCGTCGCTGAGCGCAGACGGCGGCGGCCCCAGCGCCCCCACTCGTCGAGCCCGCTACCGCACTCGACGTGACCGTCCAGTACCAGGTGATCGTCCCAATACGGTCCCACGAGGACCGACGCTGGAGGTCATCCGCCGTTGAGGGCGTCGGAGACGCGGCGCTCGGGATCTCGTCTTGTCCGACGATGCACTTGGCGTAGATCTTGAGCAGCACCTCAACACTGTGGCCGGCCCGCTCGGCAATCTGGGATGCCGGGACGCCCGCGTTGAGCCACGTCGAAACGCACGCGTGACGCAGATTGCCCTCGTTCGCGACGCGTCGGCGTGGCTGTCACCTGTGAGGGACGGCCGACAGCCGGCTTGCGCGAAGGGGGTGCAGGCAGGTGATCGGTCATTACGTCGTCCGGCGCCATCGATGATGACTGAGCGCATGCCGGAGGAGTCTCACGGCTGCACCCGCGCGTCCGTCGCGGATACCAGGACGTCGCCCGCACGGATGCGCTGCGGGGCACGTCCTGGTGCTGAGATCCGCTTCAGTCGCCGACGAGCGTGACCCCTGAGGAATCCGGAACCGGTCGATATCCACCGTCCTCACGTCGCACGTGTACGGCGGTCGGTGGTGGAAAGTGGGTCCCGAGCAAAGGAGGCCCGCCGCCGCATCCGGTCGTCCGTTGCGGCCACCCGGACGTCACCCGCAGGAATGCGCTGCGGGGCACGTCCTGAGTTGCATGCCGATGTCACGGATGGTGCTTGCCAGAACCTCCTCTGTGATCACTGCCGTGGTGGCATATCACCAGGTGTGCGATCAGCCGGGTCGGTCCTGGCGCTGGCCGGCGCCGTGCTCGTCTTGCACAGCGGCACGGCAGGGGGGCACGGCCGCGGACGTCGCGGCCTCCGGGGGCGCCGCACGCGTGCCGTCCGGGCGCGTCGCGCCCGCGTCGGGGCACGAGCGGATCGCCCAGACGTGCCGGTCGATCGCGGACCCGCGGACCGTGCGGACGCTCGGCCGCGCGATCGACTGGGCGCTGAGCGGACGCACCGGCACCGAGTCCGTGGCCCTGTGGTCCACTTCAGCTGCCGACGGGCGTGACCCGTGAGGGGGCCGGTATCAGTCGGTATCCACCGTCCTCGCGTTGCACGTGTCCGGCGGTCGGCGGCGGGAAGTGGGTTCCCAGCAGGAGAGTCGACGTTCCGGCCAGTGAGCTGAGCAGCTGGTTGCGGGTCCTGGCCGCGAGTTCGGGAGCGATGTCCACACAGCTGCAGAGCTCCGGATGCGCCATCTGGACCGGGTGGTGGATGCTGTCGCCGGTGATCAGTGCGGTCTCGCCGCGGCTGCTCAATTCCACCGCCACCTGCCCCGGTGTGTGGCCAGGGGCGGGCAGCAAACGGATGCCTGGCGCGATGTCCGTGCCCTCGTCCGCGACATCGATGAGGTCGAGCAGACCCGCTTCCCGTACGGGGTGGACCGAGTCCCGGAACATCTGCCGACGGGCCTCCTCCATGTCGACACCCGCCCAGTAGGTCCACTCGGTGCGTGAGGTGAGATAGCGCGCGTTCGGGAAGGTGGGCACCCAGGCGTCACCCTGGGCGCGCGTGTTCCACCCCACGTGGTCGGCGTGGAGGTGGGTCAGGACCACGACGTCAACGCTCTCCGGCGGGAAGCCGGCAGCGCGCAGCCGTGCCTCGTAGTCGGTGTTGAGGTTGTGCCAGGCGGGGTTGGCGCGCGGCTTGCCGTTTCCGATGCCGGTGTCCACCAGCACCCGCATGCCGTCCACCTCGATGGCGAAGCTGTGGCTGGTCAGGCGCAGGACGCCTTGTTCGTCGGCGAATTCAGGGCTCAGCCAGGGTGTCCGACTGACGAGCTCGGTGGTCGCCTCGGGCAGCAGCCACGGACCGGTCTGAGGCGGCAGGGTCACTTCGTCGATGCGTCGCACGGTGAGGTCTCCCACCGTCCAGGAAAAGGGAGTAGCGGACCTGGTCGTTTGCGATGAGGTGGACACGGCGTTCCTTAGCTGTTGAGGGTTGCGGGGACGGAGATATCTGAAGCGGATGTGCAGTTGCTCGTTGCCGGACGAGGGTGGGCTTCCAGGACGGTGTCCGACGCAGCTGCGCGGTGAGCGTCGCGACCGCGACGGTCGCCAATATGGCCGTGCAGCCGGCATAGGCCACTGCTGCCGCACGCAATCCGATGTCGGCGGCGAGCGCGCCGGCGCCGATGGCGGGCAGGCTCATCGCCAGGTAGCTGAGTACGTAGTAGGAGGCGAGCGTGCCGCCTTTCTGTCGGACGGGGGCCGAGGCGACGACCGCGCGCAGCGTCCCCTGAGAGACGGCTCCGAAGCCGAACCCGGCCAGTGCCGCCCCGGCGAAGAGGAGTACGGGGCCAGAGAAATGGACGGCACCCAGGGTCAGGACGGCCGCCGGAATCATCGCGGAGCTCCCGAGAAGAGCGGAGACCTCGGCACGCATCCTGCGCGTGAAGTACACCGTCGGGGCGGCGACGGCAGTCAGGGTGAAGAAGACCATGCCGTCGGCGTATTCGGGTCCGCCGGGTGAGACGAGCCGTGTGAGGCCCGGTCCCAGGGACGAGTAGAAGCCGCCGAATGCCCAGACGGCGACGATGCCGGCGCCGTTGAGGAGGAGAGTGCGGGCGGCCGCCGACGGCAGGGCCAGGTGGGGCCGCATCGCACGCAATGCCCCGGGACGGCGGCGGACGGTCTCGGGCGTCAAGACAAGGGCGATGGCCTGCGCGGCGAACACGATGATCAGGGCGGCGTACACCGTGAGCGTCGGAACAGGGGCGAAGCGCACCATGAGGGCGGCCGACAGGACGCCGACCGCCATGCCCGTCGCCGGAGCGATGCTGTTGGCCAGCGCGGGGCGTCCCGGACGGGCGGGGTCGTCCAGGTCGAGGAGAGCCGCACCGGCCGCGCTGGTCGCCGCCCCGGTCGCGATCCCCTGCAGCACGCGGGCGGCGATCAGGGCGGTCAGGCCGCCGGCCGTCGCGAACAGCGCCATGGAGGCGATCTGGACCGCGAGCGCGCCCAAGAGCACGGGGCGGCGTCCGAGATGGTCGGAAAGGGTCCCGGTCGTCAGCAGTGCGATCAGGAGCGCCAGCGCGTAGGCGCTGAAGACCACGGTGATGTCGAGAGCCGACAACCGCCATTGGGCCTGGTAGCGGGGGTACAGCGGGGTTGGCGCGCTGGACGCGGCGAGCAGCGCGATCAGGATCGAGGCGTGCAACGCGAACGGCAGGCGTCCGGATGGGGAGGTGCGGGGGCCGAGCCCCGCAAGGACGCACGGCATGAGAGCCCTTCCTGCGCTTAAAGCAACTGGTTTGCTTTAAGCCACCGTAGGCCCTACGCTCCCTTAAAGCAAATCATTTGCGTTTACGGGTCGGCGGTCTTGGACGAGGCCCCGGCCCGTCGCGCCGTACCGATCCCGAAGGAAGCCATGACCAGCGAACTCACCCCCCAAGAGGCGGCCCGAGGGGCGCTGCGGGCGGGGCTCCCCCTGCCGGACGACCGACATGAAGCAGTGGCCAGGACAGCCGCCCACATCCACTCCGTGATCAGCACGTTGCGCGAGCTCGACTTCGGAGAGACCCCTCCCGCGTCCTCCTACCGAGCCGGACGGGAGGACGCCGATGCAACCGTTTGAGCTGTCGCTGTTCGAAGCCTCCCGTGCGGTGCGCGCACGCGAGCTGTCCCCCGTCGAACTCACCGAATCGGTGCTCGCCCGTATCGCCGCCGTCGAAGGACGGCTGGGCGCCTACGTCACCGTCGCCGCCGACGCTGCCCTGGCCGCGGCCGCCCGCGCCGAACGGGAGATCTCCGAGAGCGGCCCGCGCGGGCCGCTGCACGGGATCCCCATGGCCCTCAAGGATCTGATCGACGTAGCGGGGATGCCCACCACGGCGAGCTCGCGCGTCCGTGCGGGGCACGTGGCCGAACGCGACAGCCGGGTGGCCGAACTGCTCGGCGCCGCCGGGGCCGTCCTCCTGGGCAAGACCCACACGCACGAGTTCGCCTACGGCCTGACGACTCCGCGGACGAACAACGCCTGGGACCAGAGCCGGGTCGCGGGCGGGTCGAGCGGCGGCTCGGCGGCGGCCGTCGCCGCAGGCACGGCGACGTTCGCCATCGGCACGGACACGGGCGGTTCCATTCGGGTCCCCGCGGCACTGAACGGCGTGGTGGGCCTCAAACCCACCTACGGCCTGGTCCCGCGAACAGGTGTGACCTCGCTGTCCTGGTCCCTGGACCATGTGGGCCCTCTGGCCCGTACTGTCCAGGACGTCGCGCTGGTGCTGTCGGCGATCGCCGTCCACGACCCGCGCGACCCGGCGAGCGTGCCCGCCCCCGAGCCGGACGCCTTCGCGGGAGGCGGCGACCTGCGGGGGCTGAAGGTCGGCGTACCGCGGAACCACTACTTCGACCGGGTCTCGCCCGAGGTCGAGGAGTCCGTGCGCGGCGCGATCGAGCGGCTGGCGGAGCTGGGGGCGGAGCTGGTCGACGTCGAGATTCCGATGGCGCGTTACATCCAGGCTGTTCAGTGGGGGCTGATGGTTCCCGAGGCCACGGCGTACCACGAGCGGTCGCTGCGAGCCGTCCCCGACCTGTACGCGGCGGACGTCCGCGTCCTGCTGGAGGCCGGCGCACTCACCTCGGCGGGCGACTACCTGCGCGCCCAGCGGGCCCGCACCATGATGCGAGACGCCTGGGCTCGCATGTTCGATGGGATCGATGTCCTCGCCGCACCGACGGTGCCGATGACCGCCGTCGAGAAGGGGCGGGAAGCCGTCGAGTGGGCCGACGGCACGACCGAGACCGTGTCGGACGGCTACGTCCGTCTCTGTGCACCCGCGAACATCACCGGTGTTCCGGCCCTCACCCTGCCGGTCGGTCACGACGGCGCCGGACTGCCGATCGGTATGCAGCTGATGGCGCGTCCCTTCCACGACGCGACCGTGCTGCGTGTGGGCCGCGTCTACGAGGAGTCCGTGGCCGGCGCGGGACGGCTTGCTCCCCTCGCCGCCTGAGAAGAGGCGGACGTTCCAGCCGGCATGCGGTCGCGTCGCCGCGGGGGCGTCCGCCGTACTCGGGCATTCGGATGCACAGCCCTGCGGGTCACCCGACACCGACCACCGTCTTGAAGCAACAAATGCGCATTAAGGTGGACCGCATGAGCCCGAGGCCCATGGTCCGCCCCGGCGGGCGCAGCGCGCGCATCCAGGAGTCCGTTCATACGGCGGTGCGTGAGCTGCTCGAGGACGTGGGCCGCGAGGCGCTCACGGTCCCGATGGTGGCCGCTCGGGCGGGCGTGACCCCCTCCACGATCTACCGTCGTTGGGGAACCCTGCAGGAACTGCTATCCGACGTGGCCGTCGAACGGCTGCGCCCGGAAGGCGAGCCGCCTGATCTCGGAAGCCTGCGGGCCGATCTCGACGCGTGGGCGGAGCAGTTCCTCGACGAGATGGCCTCGCCGCCCGGGCGCGCCTACATCCGGGACGCCCTGGTCGGCGACCCCGATGGCACCAATGCCGGTCAGTGTTCGGCGTACGCCGCGGAGCAGATCGACACCGTGTTGGCCCGTGCGGCGCAACGGGGGGAGCCGGTGCCCGACCGGGAACTGGTGATCGACCGCGTCGTGGCGCCGATCATGTACCGCATCCTCTTCCGCCCCGGCCGACTGGACGCCGCATACGCCCGCGAGCTCGTGGCGAACGCCCTGTGCACCGTGGAGATCGAGCCCGGGCCCCGGGCCGTCGAGCACACGGGGAACGAGCCGTCAGCAGCTTCCGGCCGAGACGATCGCCGACCGTGATTCTCGCGGTGGTCGCCGGGCGCACGGCTACCGCGGCGCCGCTCCAGGCGACGCGCCACCGGGCCTCAGGTCGCCGTTGAGTTGCCGCGTCCGTCTGCTGAGGCACCCGTACGGATGGACACAGCGACACCGATAAGACCTTCCGAACAAATGCCCGGCGGCATCCCTCAGCGTCCAACAATTCACGAAGGTCCCACGGGGCCGGAACCGGTGGTGCCCGCGCATCGTCCGTGACGAGAGGTCAGGGATGTCGTCTCGCCCTATGGGCTGCAAGGAGCGTTGATGCCCGCTGAACCGGATCCGCGCTTGAACCGTCTGTTCCCCTCCATGGCGAGGAGCGTCTTGGCCGCTGCCCCGGCCGAGTGGAGCCGTGCCGTCTACAAGGTGGAGGCGACCCCAGGCTGTAGCTCGACGAGCCTGACCTACGACACCGCGGACGGCCGGATAGGCCGCACAGCCGACCTCGACGACGAGGTGGTGATGACGCTCATCAACCTGGTCGGCGAGGACGACGCGGGCTTCGACATCGAACTGACGGTGCGGCCGGACGGCGACTACGAGGCGGCCGTGTCGATCCGCGAAGACACTGGACTGGTCGCCAAGGATCGGGGCTACTTCTCCATCCTCGATCCGGGGCACCGCCCGCCGCCCTACCGCGGATCCGAGCCTGATGAGACGGGGCCGCGCGACCCCTCGGAGGCGGGCGATCCCGACGAGGTCGGACGGCTCATCCGCGAATACCTGTCCCGGGTGTACGCGATATTCGGCAAGCGTCTGCGCACCGACGAGGAGCGTCCCGACAGCCCGGCGGACATTCGGCGGCACCTCGACGCCCTGGAGCGCCGCACGGGTGTGACGCTCCCGGCCGATCTGCGGGCCGCGTACGAACAGGCGTGGGGTCTGGACTACCGGGCGTTCTACCCCTGGAGTTGGCTGCCGCCGGATTGGCTGGACGGCGCGCTGACCAACATGCGCGAGGTCATCGGATGGTGGCCTGGCTGGAAGCTCGGCTGGAAGGAGGTGGTCTGCGACGCGAGCCCGCCCGGTGCCGTGCGGCGGGTGAAGTGCCATCCGGCCTGGATCCCCTTCTGCGACGGCCCGGATCAGAGCTATCTCGCGGTCGACATGAGCCCGGGACCCGAGGGACGGCCCGGTCAGGTGATCCTCGTCGGCCGCTCCTGGGGCGACGGGGCGGAGTACGTGGCCGATTCGGTGACGACTCTGATCCGCAACCAGCTCGCGGCGCTCGACCGGGGCGATTTCGACGCCGACGTCCAGGAGATGACGCTGTCGCTGCATGGCGAGCAGTTCGAGTTCGGCCGGGCGGAGGCGGCCCGTGAGTGGCGGGGCCAGGCCGCCGACCTCGCCCGCGACGACATCACCCCGGAGCTGCAGCGGATGTTGATCTGGCAGGGCAAGCGGGTGGACCTGGAGATGCTGCGGGACGCCCCCATGCTGCGCGAGCTGCTGGTGCACAGCACCGTCTGCGACCTCGCACCGCTGCGCGACCTGCCCCTGGAGTCCCTGCAGCTGAAGACCGCACGAACCGATCTCACGCCGCTGGCGGGCCACCCGACCCTGAGGGTGATCGCGCTGGAGACGACACTGGCCGAACCGATCGACCTGGCCCCGCTGCGCACGATGCCGGCGATCGACGGCCTGGACCTGTCCAAGGCCGGCGTGACGGGCCTGGACGCGATCGCGGAGCTGGACGGGCTGCGCTACCTGGCCCTGAACCCGGATCAGTGGCGGGAGCTGCACGAACGCATCGGCGGCCTGCACCGCCTGCCGCCGTTGGCCGCCGCCCACATCGCCCCCGCACCCTCCGACGACGTCGTGAGGCATGAGGAGGCCGTCGAATGGGCCGGCCGGCTCCCGGGCGGCGACCGCCCGCAGGTCCTGAGGTATACCGGCCGGGCCGAACGGTAGACCTGTAGGGCGGACACTCGAATCCGGCACCGTCTGCGGTGGCCGTCCCTGCGAATCTCGGCGTGGACCGCAGCACGGGCGCCAGCCGACGCCAGAATCCGCCCGTCTGGAATGCGGCCTTGACAGCCTCAGCCTGCCCGACGAGGGCCTCGACACTGCGACTGCTCCAGCAGCGTCACGGCCCTACGCGGACGCCCGCATGCTCCGCGTGGCATCAAACGCGAACCGACGAAGACCGCCGCAGGTTCCGGGGTTCGCCTGTGACCGAGCACCGGACTGGCCGGCGTGAGTACCACACCAGCAGAACCTGGCCGGTGCGGCCCCCAACCCAACGGCGGAAGGCTCAGGCAGCACGAACGCTAACGGGACAGCCCGCACGGCGGCCGAGGGTGTGCAGAGGGGCGGTGTCGTGGTTCCGCTACCGCATACCGTGTCGCGCCTAGTCCATGACCCTCGCTGTGTCTCGTCCACGCTCGACGTTGGCGCGGACCTTCCTGTTGTGGACGGCGTAGGCAGCGGAGACGCCCAGGCAGACCGCGAGCGGGACGAGCGCTGCCGCACTGGTCCACCGCCACCCGACGAGGTCGAGCATGACCCCTGCCGACAGGGCGCCGCCCGCCAGGCTCAGCATGGTGAGGCCTTCGCCGACCCCCTGGGCCAGAGAACGCTCCTCGGGCCTGTAGGACGTGGCGACCAGCGCGCTGCCTCGTGACGACGTCGACGGTCCGCCCGGTAGACGGGGCGGCCGGGCGGGGCGCGTCGGGCAGCAGTGCGGCGCGCCCCCGCGTCCCGGGGCGGGGCGTCCGCCCCGTCGGTGGCCAGCGCGTCGCAGGCGGCGAGGACCTGGCCGAGGGGCCGGGCACGACCGACGCCGCCAACGAGGCGCCCATGTACCGGCGGCGACCGGTGTACGGCGCTGGCACCGACTGGCCCGGGTTGGAACGCCTGCCGCCGGCGCCCGCAGCGCCGCGTCCAGGCTCCGACTCGTCGGCACCGCGCTCCCTCTTGAGTAACCGGTTCAATGGGATACCATGACTGCGTGGCAGGTCCAGAAGGCCAGGGCGGACGGCCCCGCGCCCGCCGGGTGACCCGGAAGATGCGGGACCTGCGTTTCGACGCGGGCGCCCCGTCGTTGAACCTGCTCGCCACGGTGGGCCGGCGCGGCGACCGGCCGGTCGAGCGTCTGGACGGCACCGAGCGGCTGGCCGAGTGGCTCCGCCGCATGGGCCTTCCGGTTTCCGCCGCACAGGTCGACGCGGACCTGCTCGACCGGATCCGCGCGTTGCGCGAGGCCATGCACGCCGTGGTCGCCGCGGTGATCGACGAGCGCGTTCCCGCGCCGGACGCGGTCGCGGCCGTGAACGCCGCCGCCGCGCGGGACGCGCCCGCCCGGCGGGTGGAGGTCCGCGACGGCCGCGTCCAGGTGCGGTGGCCGCCGGACGCGCTGTCCGGGACCGCGGCGATGGCGCTGCTCGCCCGCGACCTGCTCGACCGCCTCGGCGACGAGGAATGGCGGGCCCGGCTGCGCGTCTGCGCCGCCGACGACTGCCGAATGATCTTTGTCGACACCTCGCAGGGCCGACGCCGCCAGTGGTGCTCCATGGAGTACTGCGGCAACCGCGCGAAGGCCGCCAAGCACCGCGCCCGGGCGCAGGAGGACTGAACCGTGACGACGCCTCCCCTCTCTTACGTGACCGTCGACGGACACCGGCTCGCCCTGCGCCGCCGGGGACGGGGACGACCGGTGCTGCTGCTGCACGGCATCCCGACCTCGTCCCTGCTGTGGCGGCACGTCCAGCCCCGCCTCGCGGAGCGCGCCGACACCATCGCCGTGGACCTGCTCGGCTACGGCGAGTCCGCCAAGCCCGCCGAGCCCGCGCCGACGCTTCCGGTGCAGGCCGGGCTGCTGCACACGCTCCTGGAGCAGTGGGACCTGACGGACGTGCTGGTCGTCGGGCACGACATCGGCGGAGGGGTCGCGCAGCTGCTGGCCGTCCGCGCGCCCGACCGCGTCACCGGGCTGGTGCTCGTCGACACCGTCGCCTACGACTCCTTCCCCGAGCCGACGATCGCCCGGCTGCGCGACCCCGGCTGGGACGACCGCATCCAAAGCATCGACCTGGCCGCCGGGCTGCGGAAGTCGCTGGTCAAAGGGCTCGGCGACCCGGCCGCCGCCACCCCCGAGCTCGCCGCGATGTACGCCGCCCCCTTCGAAGGACGCGAAGGCCGCGCCGCCTACCTGCGCGCCGCCCGCGCGCTGCGCACCGAGGACCTGTCGACGGTGATGGACGAGGTGGAGCGGCTCAAGTGCCGCGTGCTCGTCGTCTGGGGCGAGGACGACCCCTTCCAGCCGATCCGCTACGGCGAGCGGCTGGCCGCCGCCCTCCCCAACGCGACGCTGGTCACCGTCGCCGGCGCCCGGCACTTCCTCCCCGAGGACCGCGGCGAAGAACTGGCCCGGTTGATTCTCGACTGGTCCCGGCTCTGATCCGGCGAGGCGCGTCCACCGGGGCGGGCGATCGTTCCGCCGGCGGTGCACCGTCAGGCGGTAGTGCGTCACATGCGCTGATGTGGCCGACCCACGCTGGGCCGGTGTCCCGCATTCCTTGCGAGCCGGAACCCGGCTGCTGTCGCAGACGACACCGGCATGTGCTCGGCTTCGGTGCTCGTCACCGTCAGGCGACGGTCGCGCACGGCTGCGTGGTGGGTGCCGTCTGCGTCGACGCAGGCGGGGGATACGGTGCCGCTGACGGGTCGCGCTCCGCGACGTGGTCGTCTCTACCAGCCGAAGCGCACCGACCTGGGCGCTCGTGGCGGAGCGGAGTCCATAACGGGGTGGATGCGATTCGTTCGCCCCGTTTAGGCGATTGCCGTTGCATTGAATGCAATAGTCCGTTGCGCGATCGGTAACGCTCCTCCACCATCGCTAGGCATGAGTGAGACGGAGCGCACATCAGCGGCCCGGCTGTTGGCGGTCCTCGAGGCGCTGAGCTGCGGCGACGGCATGACCGTGGCCGAGCTGGCGCGCACTCTCGGACGCGACAAGTCGATCGTGTCGCGGGGCCTGCGGCCGCTCGTCCAGCTGGGGCTGGTGGAACGCAGCCCGGACGGACGGCACCGGCTCGGCTGGCGGCTGTTCACCCTGGCGGCGCGGGCCGGCGACCAGCGGCTGCTGCTGCTCGCTCCGCCGGTGATGCGGCGGCTGTCCGACGTGACGCAGGAGCGCGTCCATCTGACGGTCCTGCACGGTCGCGAGGCGCTCACGATCCTCTCGGAGAGTTCGCGGCGGACCATCGAGGTGGTCGGCTGGGTGGGCCGCACGTCGCCGGTGCACTGCACGTCGTCCGGGCGGGCGCTGCTGCTCGACCATTCCGACGACGAGATCCGGGAACTGCTCGCGGACGTGCCGTTCTCGGGGTTCGGCCCGAAGGCGCCCAAGGACGTCGACGACCTGCTGCGCCGCGTGCACGAGGCCAGGCGCCGCGGCTTCGCGGTCGTGGACGGGGAGTTCGAGAAGGACCTCGTCGCCGCGGCCGCCCCGGTGCGGGACTTCCGCAACCGCATCATCGCCGCGCTCAACGTCTCGGCGCCCGCCTATCGCCTGCAGGACCGGCTCACCGCGGTCGGCCAGCAGGTCGCGGCGGCCGCGGCCCACCTCTCGCAGGCCGTCTCGTCCCGTCCATCCGGGCCGCACCGCCTGGAGCCCTGCTGATCAGGAGTACGCATGCATACGATCCCTCTGCCCTTCTTCAGCAACGGCCATCGGCTCGACGCCGACCTGCACCTTCCCGACGGGGACGGTGCGGGCGCGCCGTACCCGGTGGTGATCCCGGCCAGCGGATTCCAAGGGCTCAAGGTCATCCATCCGGAGCGGTTCGCCCGCGCGCTGACCCCGCGGGGCTACGCCGTCCTGGCGTTCGACTACCGCGGCTTCGGCCTCAGCGAAGGGGAGCGCGGCCGCCTGGTGCCCCAGGAGTGGGCCGAGGACCTGCGCGCCGCGGTCGACCGGGTCACCGGGCATGCCGACCTCGACCCCGGACGGGTGGCGCTGCTCGGCTGGGGCCTCGGCGGAGGAGCCGTCATCGCCGCGGCGGCCGACGACCCCCGGGTCCGCGCGGTGATCGCCTGCAACGGGATCGCCGACGGCTACCGGTCCACTCGGAACATGCACGACGAGGAGTCGTGGAAGAGCCTGCTCAAGCGGGTGGCCGCGGACCGCGCCCACCGCGCCGCGCACGGCCGCTCCGAGATCACCTCCCCGTGGGACATCGTCCGCCTCGACCTCGACCGGCGCACCGACGCCTACGTCGACGAGGAGCTGTACAAGGCGCCGGGGTTCGGTTCGGGCGTGACCCTGGAGTCGGCCGACTACCTGCTGCGGTTCCGCCCGGTGGACGTCGTGCACCAGATCGCGCCGCGGCCGCTGCTCATCGTGCACGGCGCGGAGAACCGGCTGCACCTGCCGGAGGAGGCGCGGGACCTCTACGAGGCGGCGGGTGAGCCCAAGCGGCTGGAGCTGCTGGAGGGCAAGGGCCACACGGAGTGGATGTTCGACGACGACCCGACCTTCCGCCGCGTGGTGGACCTCATCGACGGCTTCCTGGCCGAGGCGTTCGCGAGCGGAACCGCCGCCGGCACCGGGTGAGACGGGGCGCCGCCATGTCCTTCCTCGAGTACGTCGACCGCAACAGCGACCGGATCGCGTTCCTCACCGTGCAGCACGTGGAGGTGGTGCTCCTCAGCGTCGCGATCGCCGCGGTCATCGGTGTCGGCCTGGGCCTCGCGACGGAGCGCGCGCCCCGGGTGCGGCGGGCACTGCTGGCGGTCACCGGCACGCTGCTGACGATTCCGTCGTTCGCGTTGTTCGGCCTGCTCATCCCCGTTCTCGGGCTGGGGCTCGCACCGACCGTGGTGACGCTCACCGTGTACGCGGTCTTCCCCATCCTGCGCAACACCGTCACCGGTCTGGAGACCGTCGACCCCGCGGTCATCGACGCGTCGCGGGGCATGGGCCTCGGGTCCCGGCAGCGGCTCATGCTGGTGCGGCTGCCGCTCGCCTGGCCGGTGATCCTCAACGGCATCCGGGTGGCGACGATCATGGTCGTGGCCATCGCGGCGATCGGCGCGGCCGTCCGCGGTCCGGGACTCGGCGAGCTGATCTTCCGGGGCCTGTCCCGCATCGGCGGCGCCAACGCGTTCAACGAGGCGATGAGCGGCGTGGCCGGAGTCGTCCTCGTCGCGCTGACCCTCGACCTGTTGTTCGTTCTCATCGGCCGGCTCACCACTCCGCGAGGGCTCCATGACTGACCCCACCCCCAGCACTCCCCCGCCCGACGTGATGATCCGCCTGGAAGGCCTGGCCAAGCGCTACCCCGGCCAGTCCGCCGACGCCGTCTCGGCGCTGTCGATGGACATCCGCCGCGGGGAGTTCGTCGTCTTCGTCGGCCCCTCGGGCTGCGGCAAGACCACCACCCTGCGCATGATCAACCGGCTGGTCGAACCCAGCGCCGGGCGCATCTGGATCGACGGGGAGGACGTCACCGACGTCGATCCGGACCGGCTCCGCCGGCGGATCGGCTACGTCATCCAGCAGATCGGCCTGATCCCGCACATGACCGTCGCGCAGAACGTCGGGTTGGTGCCGAGGCTGCTCGGCTGGGACAAGGCCCGGATCCGCGACCGCGTCGACGAGCTGCTCGACCTGGTCGGCCTCGATCCGGCCGTGTTCCGGGACCGCTACCCCAAGCAGCTGTCCGGCGGGCAGCAGCAGCGCGTGGGCGTGGCCCGCGCCCTGGCCGGGGACCCGCCGGTCATGCTGATGGACGAGCCGTTCGGCGCGATCGACCCGATCACCCGGGACCGGCTCCAGGACGAGTTCCTCAAGCTGCAGGAGCGCATCCGCAAGACGATCGTCTTCGTCACCCACGACATCGACGAGGCGCTCAAGCTGGGCGACCGCATCGCGATCTTCGGTGAGGGCTCGCGGCTGGCGCAGTTCGCCACCCCGCTGGAGATCCTGTCCGCCCCCGCCGACGACTACGTCCGCTCCTTCGTCGGGTCCGGGGCCGCGATCCGCCGGCTCGGGCTGCTGCGGGTGGCCGACATCCCCGGCGGAGGGACCCCGCCGTCCGACGGCGCGGTGCGCGTCACCGAGGACCACACCGTGTACGCGGCGCTGGAGAAGATGCTCGAGTCCGGCACCGACAGGATGGTGGTCGGCGGCAACGGCCGCGGCGAGCGCTCGCTGACGCTGCGCGACCTGCTCCTCGCGGCGGCCCGCGCGAAAGGGGAGCCGCGGTGAGCGCCGCCGACACGGTGACCGTCGAGGCGGGCGCCCCGGTCCGCGGGTGGGCCCTGCCCGCCATCGCGGTGACGCTGGTGGCGGGCATGTTCGGGTATCTGCACACGGCCCACCTCGACTCGATCGAGGCGCGGCTGCTGGCGACCGACGAGATCCTCGCCCGGACGGTCGAGCACGTGCGCCTGGTGGCGGCGTCGACCGCCGCGGTCATCGTCATCGCGGTCCCCCTCGGGGTGCTGCTGACCCGCCGCCGGGCCCGGCTGCTCGCCGCCCCGGTCCTCGCGCTGGCCAACGCGGGCCAGGCGATCCCGTCCATCGGCGTGCTGGTGCTGCTGGCGATCCTGTTCGACGTCGGGTTCGCGATGGCGGTGATCGCCCTGGTCGCCTACGCCGCCCTGCCGGTGCTGCGCAACACGATGATCGGCCTGCGGCAGGTCGACCGCTCCGTCATCGACGCCGGCCGCGGCATGGGGATGAGCCCCCTGCAGGTGCTGCTGAAGATCGAGCTGCCGCTGGCCGTGCCGGTGATGATCGCCGGGATCCGGATCGCGCTCATCCTCAACGTCGGCGTCGCGACCCTGGCCACCTACACCAACGCCGGCGGCCTGGGCTCGCTGATCGAAAGCGGCATCGTCTTCAACCGCATGCCGGTGCTGATGACCGGCAGCGTCCTCACCGTCGCGCTCGCCCTGCTGGTGGACTGGCTGGCCGGTCTCACCGAGCAGGTCCTCCGGCCACGCGGCCTTTGACATCCGTCCCACGGAAGGATCGACCATGCGCACAACGCTCCGCGCCATCGCACTCGCCGCCCTGGCCGCCTTGCCCCTCGGCGGCTGCGCCCTGGGCCAGTCCCCGGGCGGCGACGTCGCCGAAGGCTCCCTGGCGTCCAAGGGCAGCCTGGACGGCGTCACCCTCACCGTCGGCTCCAAGGAGTTCACCGAACAGCTGGTGCTCTGCGAGATCACCGCCGTCGCGCTGGAATCGGTGGGCGCCCAGGTGAAGCGCAGCTGCGGGATGTCCGGCAGCAACACCGTCCGCAACGCGCTGACCGGCGGATCGATCGACATGTACTGGGAGTACACCGGCACCGGCTGGATCACCCACCTCAAGCAGACCAAGCCGATCAACGACCCCCGGCAGCAGTACGAGGCGGTCGCCAAGGCCGACCTGGCCCAGTCGGGCATCCGCTGGCTCGCGCCCGCCCCGGCGAACAACACCTACGCCATCGCGACCACCAACGAGAAGGCGGCCGAGCTCGGCGTGAAGACCATCTCCGACTACGCCGCGCTGGCCAAGAAGGACGCCAAGCAGGCCGCGTTCTGCGGCGCCGCGGAGTTCTTCGGCCGCAACGACGGCTGGCCCGGGGTGAAGAAGACCTACGGCTTCGACCTGCCCCGGTCGGCCGTCGCCGAACTCGCCCTCGGCGCCATCTACAGCTCCATCGACAAGTCGTCCCCGTGCACCTTCGGCGAGGTGTTCGCCACCGACGGCCGGATCAAGGCGCTGGGGCTGACCGTGCTCGAGGACGACAAGCGGTTCTTCGCCGTCTACAACCCGTCGCTGACGGTGCGCAAGCAGGTGATGGACCGCAGCCCGCAGCTCGCCGACATCATCGCGCCCATCTCGGCGGCGCTCGACGACGAGGCGCTGCGCGGCCTCAACGCCAAGGTGGACGTCGACGGCGAGACCCCCGAGCAGGCCGCCCGCGACTGGCTGCGCGCCAAGGGCTTCATCGGATGACGGGCAGCGCCCCGGCACTGCGGGTCGCCCTGCTGCAGACCGCGCCCCGGCTCGGCGCGGTGGACGCGAACCTGGCGGAGCTGAACCGCAGGCTCCGCCAGGCCGCCGACGCCGACCTCGCGGTGGCGCCCGAGCTGGCCACCCACGGCTACCACCTCGGCGACCTCGACGACCCCCGCGCCCTGCCCGCCGCCGACGAACGGCTCGCCGGGCTCGGCGGGCACGGCCCGGCCGTGGTCGCCGGATTCGCCGAAGCGCACCGCCATCACCGCTACAACAGCGCCGCGATCGTGGACGGCGGGCGGGTGGCGGTGCAGCGCAAGCTGTACCTGCCGACCTACCGCGACTGGGAGGAGCGCAAGCACTTCCGTCCCGGCGGCCGGCTGCGCCGCCACGACGTCCGCGGCGCCCGGGTGGCGGTGCTCATCTGCAACGACCTGTGGCAGCCGCCGCTGCCGTGGCTCGCCGCGCACGGCGGCGCCGAGGTCGTCGTGGTCATCGCCAACAGCGTCGAAAGCGAGGCCGCCGTCCCCGTCCGCAAGGCGTGGGACCTTCTCCTCGCGCACACCGCCGTCGCCCTGCAGACCTACGCCGTCTTCGTCAACCGGTCCGGCGTCGAGCGCGGCCGGCGGTTCTGGGGCGGATCGTGCGTGGTCGGCCCCGACGGGGAGACGCTGGTCAGGCTCGGCGCGGACGAGGACCAGGCCGTCGCCGACCTCGACCTCGACGCGCTGCGCGCGCTGCGCCGGCGGTGGCCGCTGCTGCAGGAGTCCCGGTTCGACCTGGTGGCCGGCGAAGCCGCGCGGCTGGCCGCCGAGGAAGAGTGACATGTTCGACTGCCATGTGCACGCCGCGCCCGACATCGTGCCGAGGATCGGGGACGACGCCGACGTCCTCGACGCCTACCGGTCGGACGGATTCCACGGGTTCGTCCTCAAGGGCCACTACGAGTCGACGGTCGGCAGGGCCCGGGCGCTGTCCCGCGGCGGCATGCCCGTCCTGGGCGGCATCACGCTCAACCAGGCCGCCGGCGGGATCAACCCCGCCGCCGTGGCGGCCGCCCTCGCCGCCGGCGGCCGCGTGGTGTGGATGCCCACGGCCGACGCGCACACCCAGGAGCGGGCCGGCCTGCCCCGGCTGTGCGACCGGGAGCGGCGGCTGGACCGCCGGGTCTTCGCGGTCCCCCCGGTCGATCCGGACGCGCAGACGGCGGCCGACCTCGTCCTCGCGCTGATCGCCGACCACGACGCCGTGCTGGCCACCGGCCATCTCAGCGGCCCGGAATGCGCCTGGCTGCTGGACCGCGCGCGGCGCTTCGGGATCCGGCGGGTGCTGCTCACCCATCCGTCCTACACGGTCCCGGCGCTGACCCCCGCCGAGATCGCCGAGCTGGCCGAGGCCGGGGCGCACGTCGAGATCACCGCCTACCAGCTGCTGCACCAGCCGGGCTGCACCGCGGCGGCGCTGGCCGCCGTCGCCCGCGCCGCCGGGGACCGCCTGGTGCTGTCCTCCGACGCCGGCCAGCCGGACTCCCCGCCGCCGCCGCAGGCGCTGCTCCGGCTCGTCGACGAGCTGGCGGGCCAGGGCCTCGACCGCGGCGCGCTCGAGGCGGCCGCGTCCACGGTGCCCGCCCGGCTCTTCCTCGCCTGAAAGGCCGACCATGTCAGCAGACTCTCTCGTCCGCGCCCTGGCCGCGGAACTGAAGGGTGAGGTCCGCGCCGACGACGCCACCCGCGCCGCCTACGCCACGGACGCCTCCAACCACCGCGTCGTCCCGCTCTGCGTCGTGCTGCCCCGCGACGCGGACGACGTCGTCCGGCTGGTCGAACGGTGCGCCGACGCGGACGTGCCGATCACGTCCCGGGGCGCCGGCACCAACACCGCCGGCAACGCGATCGGGCCCGGTGTGATCGTCGACTTCAGCAGGCACATGACCGCGGTGCTCGACATCGATCCCGCCGCACGGACGGCCGTGGTGGAACCCGGCGTCGTCCTGGACCGGCTGCGCGAGCAGGCCGCCGTCCACGGGCTGACCTTCGGCGTCGATCCGTCGACGCACAACCGGTGCACCCTCGGCGGAATGATCGGCACGAACGCGTGCGGCTCCCACTCGGTCGCCTGGGGCACCACGGCGGACAACGTCGACGAGCTCGACGTCGTCCTCGCCGACGGGTCGTGCGTGACGCTCGGCCGTCACGGCGGCCAGGGAGACGGCGCCGGGGCCGGGACGCCGCTTCTCGAAGCGCTCGCCGAGATCCGGGACGGGTGGCTGGCCGACATCCGCCGCGAGCTCGGCCGCTTCCCGCGTCAGATCTCCGGGTACGGCCTGCAGCACCTCCTCCCGGAGAACGGGTTCCACGCCGCCCGCGCCCTCGTCGGCGCCGAAGGCACCTGCGGCCTGGTCACCCGGGCGCGGGTCCGGCTCGTCCCCGCGCCGGCCGCGCGGGCGCTGGTCGTGGCGGGCTTCGCCGACGACCTCGCCGCCGCGGCGGCCGCCCCGGCGCTCGCGGCCGCCGGACCGCTCACCGTCGAGGGCATGGACGACCGGCTCGTGGCCGCCTTCGACAGCCGGCCGGGGCCGCGGCGCCGCCCCGACCTGCCCGCCGGGCGCGCATGGCTGCTCCTCGAGGTGGGGGCCGACGACCCGGCCGCCGCCCGCGACCGCGCGGAGGCCGTGCGGCGGTCCGCCCGCGACCAGGGCGCGCTCGACGTGCACGTCGTCGTCGCCCCCGCGGATCAACGCGCCTACTGGCGGATCCGCGAACGCGGCGCGGGGCTCGCCACCCGCAGCGCCGACGGACGGGAGGCATGGCCGGGCTGGGAGGACGCCGCGGTGCCGCCCGCGCGGCTCGCCGGGTATCTCAAGGACTTCCGCGAGCTGCTCGACCGGTACGGGCGGCAGGGCGTGGTGTACGGCCACTTCGGCGAGGGCTGCGTGCACGTCCGCATCGACCACGACCTGCTCAGCGAGTCCGGCCGGGCCGCCTACCGCTCCTTCCAGGAGGACGCCGCCGACCTCGTCGTCGCGCACGGCGGCTCGCTGTCGGGCGAGCACGGCGACGGCCGGGCCCGCTCGGAGCTGCTGCCGCGGATGTACGGGGAGCGGATCCGCGACGCCTTCGCGGCGTACAAGCACGCCTTCGACCCGCTCGGACGGCTCAATCCCGGCGTCCTGGTCGACCCCGCGCCGCTCGACGCCGACCTGCGCCAGACGATCAGCCGTCCGCACACGGCGGGTCTGGCGTTCGCGTATCACTCCGACGGCGGGGACCTCGGCAAGGCCCTGCGCCGCTGCGTGGGCGTCGGCGCCTGCCGCAAGCAGAGCGGCGGCGGGATGTGCCCGTCGTACCGCGCGACCCGCGACGAGCGGCACAGCACCCGCGGCCGCGCCCGCATCCTCGCGGAGATGCTCGACGGCGGCCTGTCCGCGGACGGCTGGCGCTCGGAGCACGTCAAGGACGCCCTCGACCTGTGCCTGATGTGCAAGGCGTGCAGCGCCGAATGCCCGGTCACCGTCGACATGGCCACTTACAAGGCCGAGTTCCTGCACCAGCACTACCGCGGTCGGCTGCGTCCCGCCAGCCACTACAGCATGGGCTGGCTGCCGCTGTGGCTGGCCGCCGGCCGCCGGTTCGCCCGGCCGCTCAACGCGTTGCTGGACGTGGACGCGGCGGCGGCGCTCGCCCGGCGGCTCGGCGGCATCGACCCGGCGCGGCGGCTGCCCCGGCTCGCCACCTGGTCCTTCCACCGCTGGTTCCGGCGTCGCACGAGTCCTGCGGACGGCGACCCCGTCGTGCTATGGGTCGATTCGTTCACCGCCGCCTTCGCACCCGAAATAGCCCGGGACGCGGTGCACGTGCTCGAGGCGGCCGGTTACCAGGTCGAGGTGCCGTCCCAGACACTGTGCTGTGGTCTCACTTGGGTGTCCACGGGGCAGCTCGACATCGCCCGCCGGGTCATGCGGCGCACCGTCCGCGCCCTCGACCGGCGCGCCGACGGCGACCGCCCGGTGGTCGCCTTGGAACCCAGTTGCGGAGCGGCGCTGCGCGGCGACCTTCCCGAGCTCGTCGACGGGGACGGCGCCCGCCGGGTCGCCTCCCGGATCCGCACCCTGGCCGAACTGCTCGACGGTCGCGACCTGCCGCTCCGGGCCGACCGCCCGGCCACGGCCGTGGTCCAGTTCCACTGCCATCAGCGGGCCGTGTTCGGCACCCGGCCCGACCGGGCCCTGCTCGAACGGGCCGGCGTCACGGTGCACGGCGTGGACGAGGGATGCTGCGGGCTCGCCGGGAACTTCGGCTTCCAGGCCGGGCACTACGAGATCTCGAAGACCTGCGCCGAGCAGTCCTTCCTGCCCCACCTGGAAGGGCACGCACCGGACGCGCCGGTGCTCGCCGACGGCTTCTCCTGCCGACTGCAGATCGCCGAGTTCGGGGGGCG
Source organism: Actinomadura rubrobrunea NBRC 15275 (assembly GCF_001552235.1). Classification (NCBI taxonomy): domain Bacteria; kingdom Bacillati; phylum Actinomycetota; class Actinomycetes; order Streptosporangiales; family Thermomonosporaceae; genus Actinomadura; species Actinomadura viridilutea. The sequence continues at coordinate 67,178 of NZ_BCQU01000010.1, forward strand.
GCGCCCCGTTCATCTCGCCCAACTGCTGCGGGAACGCATCGAGCCCAGCGGCCCTGACCGCTGAGAGCACCGGCCCGACGCCCGCGGACGCTGTCGGCGCGTCGCGGCTGGTTCCCGGCGCCGCCCTGCTGGGCGGCGCCGGGGGCTCGGTGCGGGGACGGGGCGGGAGGGCGCGTCAGCCGACCCGGTCCAGGTCGACGCCCTTGGTCTCCCAACTCGTGATCACCGCGACGAAGGTGATCGCCATGGTGACCACCAGGTAGCCGATGACCATGCCGACCCCGAAGCTGTTGACCAGCCACACCGCGATGAACGGGGCGGGGGCGCCCGCGAAGATCGAGGAGCCCTGGAACACCAGCGAGGAGCCGGCGTAGCGGTACCGGGTCGGGAACAGCTCGGCGATCCAGGCGGCCTCCGGCCCGGCCAGCATGCCGTGGGCGAAGGCGCCGACGCACACGCCGATCCACAGCAGCGGCAGGCTCTCGAAGTGCACCAGCCAGAACAGGATCGGGGCCCAGACCACCAGCACGCCCGCCGGCACGAGCATCGCGGTCTTGCGGCCGACCCGGTCGGACCAGCCGCCGCCGACGATCATCCCGACGAACTGGAAGATCGAGGCGAAGGTGACCACCAGCGTCACGTCGCCGCGCTCGAACCCGGCGTACTTGGTGGCGTAGGCGATGATGAACACCGTGTAGATGTAGAAGGCGATGTTCTCGCCGAGCCGCATGCCGAGACCGTGCAGCACGGCCCGCGGCCGCGACAGGGCCTGCAGGACGCTGGACCGCTTCGTCTCCCGGTGACGCCCTGCGGCGGCCTTGCGCGCCTGCTCGGCGGCGCGCTGCGCCTCGCGGAACACCGGCGACTCGTCCAGGCCGCGGCGGATCCAGAACCCGATGACCAGGAGCGGCGCGGCCAGCAGGAACGCGATGCGCCAGCCCCAGGACTCGAAGTCGGCGTCGCTCATCGACATGCCGAGCACGGTGACCACCGCGGCGGCCAGCACCGTGCCGGCCGGGGCGCCGGCCTGCGGCCAGGCCGTCCAGAACCCGCGCCGCCTGGGCTCGCCGTACTCGCTGACCAGCAGCACCGCCGCGCCGAACTCGCCGCCGAGCGCGAACCCCTGCACCAGGCGCGCGAGGACGAGCAGGAACGTCGCGGTGATGCCGATGTCGTGGTGGGTGGGCAGCAGGCCGATCGACACGGTGGCGGTGCCCAGCATGAGGAAGGTCACCACGAGCATCGGCTTGCGGCCGAACTTGTCGCCGAGGTGGCCGAACACGATGCCGCCGAGCGGGCGGGCGAAGAAGCCGATCCCCTGGGTGGCCAGTGCCAGCAGGAGTTTGACGAACCCGTTGTCGCCCGGGAAGAACAGCGGCCCGAGGACCGTCGCCGCCATCACGCCGTAGATGGCGAAGTCGTACCACTCCAGGACCGCGCCGGCCATGCTGCCTGCCAGGAGCCGGGGGAACCCGCGGCCGGGGGTCCCGCGGCGGCTGTCGGCGCCTTCCGTGCGGGCGCTTGCCACATCTGATGCCATTGGTGTTCCTTTCGATCTCCGAGGCCTGCTCCTCGCCCCCCGGAGCGAAGCCGCCGCGTCAGATTCGGAGCGTGAGCGCCTTGCCGCAGGCGCGTGAGCAGCACGTCATCATCCGGTCGCCGCGGGCGCGCTCGGCCTTGGTGAGCACGAGGTCGCGGTGGTCGACCTCGCCCTCGGCGACGGGCACCTCGCAGGTGCCGCACAGCCCTTCCTCGCAGTCGCTGGGCACGTCGACGCCGGCCGAGCGCAGCGCCGCGAGCACGGTCTGGTCGGCGGGCACGTGGACGGTGACGCCGGATTCGGACAGCCGCACGTCGAAGGCGTGCTCCTTGGTCGGGTCGAGCGTGCCCGCGTCGGACGTGAAGTGCTCGACGCGCAGCGCGTCCTCCGGCCAGTGCCGGGTCGCTTCCTCGAGCGCGTCGAGCAGCCGCTGCGGCCCGCACGCGTAGACGAGGACGCCCTCGGCGGGCTCGGCCAGCAGGGCCGCGACGTCCAGCCGGGTGCCCTCGGCGGACCGGTACACGGTGAGCCGGTCGCCGTGGTCGCGGGCGAGCCGGTCGAGGAAGGCCATCGTGTCGGTCGACCGGCCGCAGTAGTGGATCTCGTAGTCGCGGCCGGTGCGGCGGGCGTGGTCGGCCATCGCGATGATCGGGGTGATGCCGATGCCGCCGGCGACGAACACGTACCGCCGCGCGTCCGGGTCCAGCCGGAAGTGGTTTCGGGGGCCGCGCAGGCGCAGCACGTCCCCGACGGCCAGGCGTTCGTGCACGTAGCGGGAGCCGCCGCGGCCGTCGGTCTCCTTGCGCACCGCGATCTGGTAGCAGGACCGGTCGTCGGGGTCGCCGCAGAGGGAGTACTGCCGCGAGTACTCGTCGAACAGCAGGTCCACGTGCGAGCCGGGCGACCACTTCGGCAGGAGCCTGCCGTCCGGGTCGGCCAGGGTGATCCGCACGATGCCGTCCGCCTCCCGGTCGATCCGGCGCACGGTCACGGTTCGCGGGACGCCGCGCCGGGTCGACCCGCGCAGGTCCACCTCCAGGCGCCGGTCCAGGATCGACGGGTCGGTGCGCTCGGGGTTCTGTTCGGGGTCCCACTGGACCCACAGGTGCTCGGGGCCGCGGAAGGAGGTGTTGGGCAGGTAGGTGAACTCCTGGTCGGGGACCAGCCGCATGTGCGGAAGGCGCGTGGTGAACTCCTGCAGCATGATCTGCATTTCCATCCGCGCCAGGTGCTTGCCCAGGCACTGGTGGGAGCCGTAGCCGAACGACAGGTGCCCGCCGGCGGTGTCGCGGCGGATGTCGAGCGCGTCGGGGTCGTCGAACTGCCGCTCGTCGTGGTTGGCGGAGGCCTGGACGATCAGCAGTTTGGCGCCCTTGGGGATGGGCACGCCGCCGATCTCGGTGTCGGCGGTGGCGATCCGCCGCCACGCCACGATCGGGCCGGAGAAGCGCAGGCACTCCTCCACCGCGGCCGGGATCAGGCTCGGGTCGGCGCAGATCTCCTCCCACTGACCGCGGTTCTCCAGCAGCAGCCGCAGCGCGTTGGTCGTGGCGAGGGCGGTGGTCTCGTGCGCGGCCACGATGCCGGCCATCATCATCGAGTGCAGGTAGGAGTCGGTGATGACGTCGGGCATCTGCGGCTGCTTGCGGATCCCGTACGGCATCCACCCGGGGCCTGAGGGGTCCCGGCGCATCTTCTCCAGGACCTCGCCGGAGTACTGCCAGAACTTGCCGACCGCCTCGGCGACCGCCACCTGCTCCTCGGGCGAGGGCCGTCCCCAGGTGTTCACCGTGTGCGCGACGGAGTAGCGGCGCAGCGTGGCCATGTCCTCCTCGGGAACGCCGAGGAAATGCAGCGCGACGGTCAGCGGCACCTCGAACAGCATCTCGCTGACGAGGTCGACCTTGCCCGCGTCGATGAACCGGTCGACGTGCTCGCGGACGAGGCGGCGCACCAGCTCCTCGTGGTGGGCGAGCTGCTCGGGGGTGAACGGCTCCTGCAGCGCCCGCCGGCGCAGCATGTGGGCGGGCTCGTCCTCGTTGACGAGGGTGCGGTTCATCGCGTAGCCGTGCGCCTTCAGCACCGCGTTCGCCTCGTCGGAGAACGGGGTGATCTTCTCCAGGGCGATGGACGGCGAGAAGGTGACGTTGTCGCGGAAGACCGCCTTGACGTCCTCGTAGCGGGTGACCACCCAGTAGCCCAGTTCCGGGCTGTAGAACACCGGTTCCTTCTCCCGCGCCCACCGCAGCGCGCCCGCGGGGTCCTCCAGGTACGCCGGGCCGAACGGGTCGAAGGCGGCCGCATCGGCGGAGACGGGCCGTCCGGTCGGGTCCAGCCGGGAGTGGTCGACCGGGCAGCCTCCCGCGCGTGCGGAGGCGGCGGTCGCGGCGTTCTCCGGGGCTCCGGCTGCGGGGGACGACACTGAGCCCATGTACTCTCCTCGCACTCAGCGCAGGGCGTTTACTTTTATCGCACACCTATGTGCGATAAGCGAGACTGAAAGACCAGTGCAGAGTAAGCTGCGCCACATTGACGGGTCAAGAGGCCCCCGCCGCATGACCGCCCGGTCGTACGCGAGACGGTCCGGGAGCCCGCGAACGCGACCACAGGAGCGCAAGCGAAAACGGCCCGCCGTCGCCGTGCGGCGGCAGCGGGCCTGCTCAGCCGGGTTCCTTGACCGGACGGATGGACTGGTCGATCGGGGCGGGGCGGCTCCGATGAGAGTCCGATGAGAGACGGTCGGGTCTGTCAGCCGGTGACGAGCCGCAACAGCCGGCGTGCGGCGTCCGTGACGGCGGCCGCCGCGCGGTCGATGTCGAGGCCTTCGGTGGAGACCACGCCGACGCTGCGTTCGATCACCGTGCCGGGTTCGACGTTCTCGGGCACGCCGATGCCCGCCGCCACGCCGACCGCGCCCTTCTGCAGCTCGCCCCTGGTGACGCAGTAGCCGTCCCGGCGGGCCTTCCGGACGGACTCGGGGTCGCGCGGGCTCTCCGGGCGCGCCGCCAGGATCGCGATGCCGGACGCCCCCTGGGTCAGCGGGTGCCTGCTGCCCACCCGGTAGCCGACGCTCAGCACGGCGTCCCTGGGCTCGGCCACCATGACCGCGACGCAGGTGTCGCCCTCCGCGGCGGCGATGAAGGCGGTCGCGTGGGTCTGCTCGGCGAGCTCCTCCAGCACGGGACGGGCGCCGCGCATGAAGTGCGGTTCGAACCGCGAGGCCAGCACCGCCGCGCCGATGCCGAGCCGGACCCGGCCGTCGGCGGCGCGGGTGACGAGCGAATGGGCCTCCAGCGTGGCCACGATGCGGTAGCAGATGGCGCGGTGGACCCCCAGCTCCTTGGCCAGGTCCGCGACCGAGATGCCCGCCGGGTTCCGCGATACGACGTCCAATGCGCGCAGACCGCGATCGAGCGTCTGCAGCGTGCTCATCCCACTCCTCGTCCCAGGGGTCGCCTTAGATGATCGCACAGGGGTGTCGCCGGGGGCCGTCCGGCTCCCGCCCGGCCCGCCGTCGAGCGGCGGGCCGGGCGAAGCCATGAGCGCCGACGGCGGCCGGGACGCGCGGACTCGGGCCGGCCGGCTCATACCCTCGGCGTCTTCGACGCGTCACGTCCGCGCGGACGCGGCGGCGCCGGGCCGGGCGGGCTCAGTCGGAACGGGAGAAGCGGCGGGCGGCCGCGGCCAGGCAGAGCAGGCCGCCGACGGTGATGGCGCCCCATTCGAGCGGCACCGAGGGGTGCCAGGGCCCCACGCTCAGCTGCTGGAACAGTTGGGCCGGAGGGTCGGGCAGGAAGGCCGCGACGGTGCGGCGCATGCCGTCCACCGCATAGCTGAGCGGGTTGATCAGGGCGAGCGCCGCCATCCAGCCGGGCATGGCGGCGAACGGGAACATCGCGCCGGACAGGAACGTCAGCGGCGCCATCACCACGGTCAGCGCGGTCCCGAAGGTCTGCGGCCGGCGCACCAGGCCGGCCGCGAGCACCCCGACCGCCGTCATGGCGAGCGCGGTCAGCGCGATCTCCACCAGCAGCAGCGCGTACAGGCCGAGGTGGAAGGGGACGCCGATCGGGGCGGCGGCGGCGAGGAGGATCGCCGCCTGGCACGTGGCGACCGTGGTCCCGCCCAGGCACTTGCCCATCAGCAGCGTTCCGCGCCGGACCGGGCTGACGAGCATCTCGCGCAGGAAGCCGTTCTGGCGTTCCCACAGCATCGACGACCCGACGGCGACCGCCGGCCCCTGCGCCGCCATGACCAGGATCCCGGAGAAGAGGAACAGCTGGTAGGCGGGTCCGCCGGACGCGGGCAGCAGCCCCGCCACGCCGGCGCCGAAGATGAACAGGAACAGCAGCGGCTGCAGCAGGGAGACGGCGGTTCCGGTGCGGTCGCGGGCGAAGTGCAGGATCTCCCGCCGCCAGATCATGCGCAGGGCCCGCAGCTCGGCGCGCCATCCCCGCGCCTCGGGCGCGCCCGGCGCCCGCGGGGACGGCGGGACGACCCGCGTCCGCCGCTTGCGATGCCGCGGGCCGGACGGCGGGTCGCATGTCAGGCCGCCGGAGCGCGCCGCGCCGCTCGCCGATGGCGGGACGCCGGCCGGGCGCATGGCGTCTTCCGGCGACGGGACCGGTGGCGCCGCCAGGGCGTCGGCCTGCTGGGAGGCGGCCGAGGCCGGGGAGGTGCCGTCCTGGATCCGGTGGCCGGTGTAGTGGAGGAAGACGTCGTCCAACGTGGGCGGGACGACCTTCGCCTCGTAGACGGCGACGTCGAGCTCGGTGAAGAGCCGCCGCAGGACGCGGGTGCTGTCGGCGGCGCGCAGGGACAGCCCGCGCGGTCCGGCGGTCACGGGCAGGCCGAACCGGTCGCGCAGCAGCCGCGCCGCCGCCGCGTCGTCGGCGGTGCGCAGGTCGATCCGGTCGGCGCCGACGACGGACTTCAGCTGCGCGGGGCTCCCCTCCGCGACGATGCGTCCCCCGTCGATGATGGCGACGCGGTCGCACTGGTCGGCCTCGTCCAGGTAGTGCGTGGTGAGGAACAGCGTGATCCGCCGGCTGCGGCGGATCTGCCGCAGGTGGTGCCACACCTGGGCGCGCGCCTGCGGGTCGAGGCCGACGGTGGGCTCGTCCAGGAACAGCACCCGGGGACGGTGCAGCAGCGCACGGGCGATCTCCAGGCGCCGCCGCATGCCGCCGGAGAAGGCGCGCACGAGCCGGTCGCGGTGGCCGGTCAGACCGACGACCGCCAGCGCCTCATCGATGCGGGCGGGCACCTGGGCGGAGGGGACGTCGTACAGGTCGGCGTGGAAGCGGAGGTTCTCGGCGGCGGTGAGGTCGCCGTCCAGCGTGGCCTCCTGGAAGACCAGGCCGATGCTGCGCCGCGCCCCGGCGGGGTCGGTGCGCGCGTCGTGCCCGGCGATCTCGATCCGGCCCGACGACGGGGCGGTCAGCGTGCAGAGCATCGCGATCGTCGTCGTCTTGCCCGCGCCGTTGGCGCCGAGGAAGGCGAAGCTCTCCCCCGGCGCCACCGTCAGGTCGATCCCGTCGACCGCCGTGACGTCGGCGTACCGTTTGCGCAGGCCGACCGCGCGGATCGCCGGGACGGCGGACCCGGCGGGCAGCGGCGGCGAGGCGTGCCGCAGCGTCACGACCGCTCCGGCAGGCGCTCGGCCCAGTGCTCCGGCACGACGAAGCCGAAGCTCCACCGGTGGCGGTCGGTCGGGTTGACGATGCAGTGCCACAGCAGCCGGTCCGGCTCCTGCTCGATCTTGAAGAACCGGACCATCCGGGGCCGTTCGCGCAGGGTGACCAGCTCGCCGGTGGCGGGGTTCTGGTAGCGGAAGAACGAGGTGTGCTCGGGGTCGGCGAACTCGTCGTCGACGTCCACGATGTACATGCGCCAGCCCGGCTGGTCCTCGTTGGTGTGCCAGAGCCGGTAGGAGGACGGCGGATACCACATGCTGCCCGAGAACCGGACCTCGGCGCCGAACACCTCCTCCAGCGCGGCGACGACGCGGGTCTTGGCCGCCAGATAGTCGTCGTAGCCGGGGTGCGCGACGTGCTCGTCCAGGTTGATCAGGTGGAAGTCGCGCCGGACCCCGCCGGCGCCCCCGGCGTCGTCGGCCTCCTCGGCGGCGACCCGGTCGCGCCAGGCCCGGTATTCGGGACCGGACGGCGCCAGGGACGTCGAAGCCAGGTCCTCCTCCCGGAAGGCCTCGTGGAAGCGGGCCAGGTCGACCGTGGGCGGCTTGATCTTCAGGCGCGGCAGCTCATCGATGATCGGGGCGAAGCCGGGGAGCTCGTCCAGGTCGTACTCGTAGTGGTAGACCCGGCCCGCCGCCGGTTCCGGACGGTCAGCGTCGCGCCGGTCGCCGACGTCGCACCGGTCGTCGACGTCGCGCCGGTCGTCGACGTCGCGCCGTGCGTCGGCGTCGCGCGGGGCGGCCGCCTGCCGCCGCGCGGCCTCGGCGGCGATCTTGGCGGACGCCGCGCGGAGGTCGCCGACGGTGAAGTCGTAGCCGTCGGCGCGGGCGAGCCGGATCACCTCCTCCACCCCGGTCAACGCCTTCATCTGCTGCCGTATCCGCGGGTCTTCCGCGGCGACACGGAGAAAACGGGTGCAGGACTCGACGGACATCGCGGGTCACTCCTTCACAGGGCTGGGCGGGTCGAGCAGCAGGACCGACGGGGTGCTCTCGGGCCGGGCCAGACGCAGGAAGTGCATGCCGAAGCCCGCCAGGCCCAGCATCAGACCGGGGAAGAAGCCCGACTCAGGCCCCGGGCGCGCGTCCTCCAGGTTCCGCCACTGGGTCTGGGCCTGGACGTTGGCCTCCATGCGGAAGGCGGGCTCGCCGCTCAGTTCGGCGAAGCGCACGAACAGCTCGGCGTTGCCCGAACGGCCGTGGCACAGCGAGTCGTTCATCAGACGCGGGAAGCCGCGCATCGTGGCCGTGAGCGCCTGGCGCGCCTCGTGCAGCAGGGCGTCGTCGTCCTTGCCGAGCAGGGCCCAGCTGTGGATGCGGGTCAGGCCGATGCCGGCGGCGCCGTTGCACCAGGCGTTGGCGTAGTGGCGCCCGTTGCGGGACCAGCCGCCCGCGACGCGCCGCAGGTCGTACCAGTCCTGTTCGTCGTGGTCGAAATGGCGGGCCTCGTAGGCGAAGGCGCGCCGGCCGGCGTCGACGCAGTCCGCGCGGTCGTCCCGGCACCCCAGCATGATCAGCGTCCAGCCGATGCCGCCGGCGCCGTGGGACAGGCCGGTCAGATTGGCCGTCACGGCGTCCGGCTCCGGGCTGGGCCACGACAGGGTGTCGCCGTCGGCCTGCGCGTGGCGCAGCAGGTGCGCGGCGCACCGGCGGGCGTGCCGCAGGCCGTGGCCGCCGGTGGCGTCGGCGAGCCCGAGCAGGACGGGGATGAGCCCGGCGACGCCGTGGAAGACGTCGAGGTGGCGGTCCCGGTCGATCAGGTCGGCGGCCTCGTCGGCGAGGGCGGCGGCGCGGTCGAGCAGCGCGCGGTCGCCCCACAGGCGGTGCAGGTGGGTGAGGAGGTAGATCAGCCCGCCGAGGCCCGAGAACACGCCGATGCGGCCGCGGTCGCACGTGTCGAGGGCGTGGGCGAGGGCGCGCTCGGCGGCCCGGCGGAACTCCGGCCGCGGGTCGGCATCGTTGAGGTGGGCGAGGAAGAACGCGATGCCCGCCGACCCGGTGTACAGGTCGCCCTCGATGTCGACCTCGGACTTGCCGTCGCCGGTGACGATGTAGGACGTCCACGGCGCGCGGCCGGGTTCGCGCAGCATCCGGCACAGCCGCTGCCCGACGGCGCTCGCCTGCTCCAGGCAGGTGGCGGCGAACTCGGGGCTGGTGACGTCCCCGCCGGACAGGCCCGCGGCGATGTACTGGTCCTGCTGGGCCCGGTTCCGCGCGGACAGCCGCCGGATCCGCGCGGCGGCGTGCTCCAGGGGCGTGGTCTCCAGCGCGGCCGCCACCTCGTTCCGGTGGTCGTGGACGAGCCGGTCGCCGCCGGCGTCCACGGTGAACATCGGCACGTCCAGCCGCCACATCGACGCCAGCTCCCAGGGCGGCAGCACGCCGTCCGCGTCCCAGTTGCGGGGGAACGTGCGGACCGTGGTGACGAGCAGGTCGACCTCCAGCGGCTCCCGCAGGCACTTGGGGTGGCGCGCGGCCATCAGCAGCTGCGCGTAGACCTGCGTGCTCCAGTTGATGAAGCGCACGCGGGTGCCGGAGAACAGGCCGGTCACGCACTCGACGGCGCGCTCGGGCCGGTCCTGGAACCACCGGTAGACGCGGTCGAAACCGGCTCTGATCGCGTCGGTGAAGTCCTCGGCGCGGGTCAGCTCGTCGCCGAGGAAGACCCGGTTGGGCGCCCCCGGTTCGACCTCGACGCCCCGGCGGTGCGTGACGCCCGCCTCGAAGGAGAGCCGGCGGTCGCCGACCTGCGGCACCGGCATCGGCAGCCGGTAGGAGACGCCGCCGGAGTAGCCGCTGAGCCGGATGCCGGTGTCGTCCGCGGACGCCGTGGGCCATTCGATGAGACCGGTCTTGAAGACCGAGTCCATCAGCGTGCCGGACGGCCGCGGCTGCCCCTTGGGCGGCGCGCCGAGCACGGTCTCGCAGTCGCAGATGAACGCGTGGCCGTCGGCGACCATGACGTTCTCGAAGTGCAGGTCGCCGCCGCCGAGGATGTAGAAGATCGCCAGGTAGCCGCCGAGCTCGGCGTACACGTGCTCGGCCTGGTCGCGCGTCTCGACCCGGTTGCGCCCGGACGGGATCAGCGCCTCGTAGCCGTACCCGTCCCTGGGCAGCACCGCCCGCGTGGCGTAGTCGAGGACGCCCTCGTCGCGCAGCCGGGCCAGCAGCTTCTGCAGCGCGGCCTCGCCCCGGACGCAGCGCGGCTTGTAGACGAACGACGCCTCGGCGCCGTCCGCCAGGGTGACCTCCACGAACGCGACGCTGCGGGCGCCGGCGTGCATGTCGGAGCGGCCCGGCCGGACCGAGCGCACCCGTTCGATCGGCCGTCCGAAGAACGCCTCGGCGACCGCGTCGGCGTCGGCGCGCAGCCGGGCGATCATCTCGCGGCCGTGCCCGGAGAGCAGGTCGGTGACGTGGGCCAGCCAGCGTCCCAGGACCGGGAACTCCAGGTAGAAGCGGTGGTAGGACTCCGCGTCGGCGAACGTCTTGTCGAGGTAGGCCAGGTAGTCCTCCTGGGTCGCCCGCGCCGGGTCGATGCCGTGCAGCGCGCAGTGCGCCTTGGCGTCGGCCTCCACCGCCCAGGCCAGCGCGAGTTCGAACCGGCCGAGCAGGTGGGCCTGGAAGTCGGACACGACCCGGGCGTCGATCACGGGCGCGGGCCGGTCGGGCTCGGCGGCCAGCGCCTCGCGCAGCCGCCGGCCCAGCTCGGTGAGGAACGGTTCGCAGGCGATGGCGAGGCGGCCGTAGTAGGCGTCGAAGTCGCGCCAGTCCGCCTCGGCCGACCGGTCGCCGGACCGCTCCAGCCCGCGCAGCGCGGCCTGGTACGTCGGCAGCCAGTCGGCGTGCAGGTCGGTGAGGATCCGGCCGAGGCCGTCGTCGCGGCCGGTGAGCGCCAGCTCGTGCCGGCGGTAGTCGGTGAGCAGCCGGGTCAGCGAGCCTTGGGTGTGCCGGGCCGGGCCGGCGCGCCGGGTGCTCTCTTTGTGGAAGCGCTCGGCGAGCCTGGCCGCCAGCCGGTCGATCCGCCACCGGTCGAGGTCCGTGAGCGGCGGCGCGCCGTCGGGCGGCCCGAGAGCGGCGACGACCTGGGCCTGTTCGGAGAGGTTCGCGGCGCGGGCCGCGATGTCCAGGGGGAAGAGTGGGGTCACGCGGGGTTTCCTCGCTCCGTCGGTCCGCACGGGCCGGTGGGCCGACGGCGGCGGCCCACCGGCTGGTCGTCACATCGGGGAGGCGGCTACTTCGTGCCGCCGTCGCAGATGATCGTGAACGGGCCCGCGCTGCAGCTGGTGGCGCAGGCGTACACCTCGACGGCGGCCACGCCCTCGGTCCAGAAGCCGAGGGCCTCCTCGTCCAGCGGCTCCACGGAGGCGGGGACCGCGCCGGCGGACACCCCGAACGCCTCGGGGGACGCCAGCACCTCGGCGCGGACCTCGGCGTCGGCGGCGGCGTGGCGCAGAACGCTGCTCGGTGACATCGCTTTTCTCCTTTGCTGTCGTGGACCCTGCCGTGCTACTCGACCAGCGCGGTCACCAGGCGAATGCCGAGCTGCCGCTCGACGTTCGCGATTTCCGCGATGGCCGCGTCCATTGTCGGTTTGTCGTTCTGCCAGGCGATCAACTCCTCTTCTTCCGGGGAGATTCCGTCTCGGATCCAGAAGGATTCGAGCCATTCCTTGGTGGCCTGGGGGTGCAGATCCGTCACCGGCGTGACGCGCGCCAGCAGCGGTTCCTCGTGCAGGGACAGCGCGCGCCGGAGTATTTTCTGCATCGCGCCGTCGGGCGGCAGCAGCGAGCACAGCAGCATCAGGTGCTGGATCTGGCGGACCGTAGTGATCGCCCGGTGCTTGGTCAGATCGCTCGGCGGTTTCGGTCCCGTGCCCTTGAGTGCTCCCATTCGCTTCCCCTCGTCGGACGGCCCGGCCCGCGGAGAGCGCGGAGCCGGAACCGCGCACTTCAGCTGTGTCCCAACAACCAGGAACGATCACGTTGAGCAATCACGTCGCCGCATAGAGTTAAGCAAGAAACTGTCCTTTACTCATCAAAAGAAGAGTCAAGTCTTCGTAGATCACCACCGCGCCCGCCCCCTAAGCCGCGATATGCACAGAAATGGCCGATCAGAGGCACTTTCCGCCCGCTTGGATGCGGCGCTCGAATCGGCCGGGACTGCGACGCACCGAGGGAAACCAGCAAAGAACGACGGCCGCCAAAATCCCAGAATCCGACAATTACGGAGGGATCGGAATGCCTTCCCCGCCATCGCCGATCTGCTGCGCGCCGCCCAGGCGGCGACGCCGCGCGCGGTGCACGAGCTGATGCGCTGGTGCGGGCCGGTCCAGGCCGCCCCATTCCGGTACGCCGCCGAAAACGTCGAGATCGGCGGCCGGCGGCTGCGCGAGAGGTCCCCGGTCATGGCCGGCCTCGTCTCGCCGACTTCGACCCGCGCCGGCTCGACATCGCCCGGCAACCGGACGGCCGCCGCGAGACGCACCTCGGAGTTCGGCCACGGCCTGCACGGCTGCCTCGGCGCCTCCCTGGCCCGCCAGGAGGGGGAGGTCGCGTTCGCCGCGCTCCTCGCCACGCGCCCTGGGGGCGGCGCTGCTGCCCCGGGTCAAGGAGATCACCGTGCGGCTCCTCGACCGCCTGCCCGAGCCGGCCTCGCGGGGACGGCGTGGTGGATCTCCTTGAGGGCTTCGCTCGTCCCCTGCCGATCACGGTCTGACCGCCTCCCGGACTTCCGCGCGTTCGCGGCGGTTCCGCAGCGGCGTGGGCGGATCGAAACCCTCGACATGAAAGGTATTCACGTATCGGCGCGATCGTGATACGCCGGAAAGGAGTGAGAACGCTTTCCCGGAAGGCCGCCCCGCCATGCCGCGCAAACCCCCGCACCCCAGGGCCGTCCTCGCCCTTCTCGCCGCCCTCACGAGCGCAGTCGCGATCATCGCGCTCGCTCCCGCCGTCCCCTCCGCGGCGTCGACCCGCGGCGGTGTCAACGCCACCGGCACGCCGTTCCGCGGCACCACCGCCGACGGGCAGGTCCGCGGTTACGCCGACCTGCACAGCCACCTGATGTCGTTCGAGGGCTTCGGTGGCAATGTGCTGTGCGGCAAGTCCTTCGACCCCGAAGGCATCGACAAGGCCCTGCGCGACTGCCCCGACCACGGGCCGAACGGCGCCTTGGCCTGGTTCGAGAACTTCACCAGCAAGGGCACCCTGCTGGGAACCCACGACACCACCGGATGGCCGACCTTCAAGGACTGGCCCCGCCACGACTCGCTCACGCACCAGCAGGCGTACTACACGTGGATCGAGCGGTCATGGCGGGCCGGGCAGCGCATCCTGGTCAACCATCTCGTCTCGAACCGGATCCTGTGCGAGATCTACCCGCTGAAGAAGTACCCCTGCGACGAGATGGAGTCCATCCGCCTCCAGGCCCGGCGCACCTATGAGCTGCAGGCCTACATCGACGCCCAGAGCGGCGGCCCCGGCAAGGGATGGTTCCGCGTCGTGCGGAGCCCGGCCGAGGCCCGCCAGGTCATCGAGCAGGGCAAGCTCGCGGTCGTCCTCGGCGTGGAGACCTCCGAGCCGTTCGGCTGCCGGCAGATCGGCGGGGCGCCGCAGTGCACCAAGGAGCAGATCGACCGCGGCCTGGACGAGATGCAGAGCCTCGGGGTCAGCTCCATGTTCCTGTGCCACAAGTTCGACAACGCGCTGTGCGGGGTCCGCTTCGACTCCGACGCCAAGGGCGTGATCCTCAACCTGGGGAACTTCCTCGGCAGCGGGCGGTTCTGGCAGGCCGACACCTGCACCACGCCCGAACACGACAACACGATCGCCCCGTCGAACGACCTCACCGCGCTGCTCGCGGGCCCGCTGGCGCATCTGCGTCCGCTCGGCGTGACCCTGCCGGTCTATCCGAAGGCGCCGCACTGCAACGTCAACGGCCTCACCGAGCTCGGCGAGTACGCGGTCCGCGCCATGATCGAGCGGGGGATGATCGTGGAGCTCGACCACATGAGCGTCAAGGCGGCCGACCGGACCCTGTCGATCCTCGAGGAGGAGCGCTACCCCGGGGTGGTCTCCGGGCACGGCTGGTCCGACGCGCACTTCGCGTCCCGCATCTACCGGCTCGGCGGGATGATCGCCTCGTACGGGTCCTCGGCCGACACGTTCGCCGCCGAATGGCGCCGCGCCAAGCAGGCGCGCGACCCGGGACGGCTGTTCGGCTACGCCTACGGGCTGGACGCGAACGGCGTGGGTGCGCTGCCGGGGCCGCGCCGCGGCAACGAGAGCGACCCGGTGCGCTACCCGTTCGCCTCGCCCATCGACCCGAACGTGACGCTCGACCGCCAGCGGACCGGTCAGCGCACCTGGGACGTCAACACCGAAGGCGTCGCCAACTACGGCCTGGTCCCCGACTGGATCGCCGACATGCGCACCGTCGCGGGCGAGGAGCTCATCGCCGACATGGCGCGCGGCGCGGAGATGTACCTGCGCATGTGGGAGGCCGCCCGGTCCTGACGCGCGGCCGCTCCCGCGGCCCGGTCACCCGGCTGCGTCCTTCGTCCGGGCGATCGCCACCGGGCAATGCGCGTGGTGGATCACGCCGTGGCAGACCGAGCCGAGCCCGAGCGCGCCGAACCCGTTCTTGTGGCGCGGGCCGACGACCAGCAGGTCCGCGCCGCGGGAGGCGTCGCACAGGGCCGTGACCGGGTGGTCCCGGACGACCTGCTCGGTCACCTCCACGTCCGGGTAGGTCTTGCGCCACGGGGCGTGGGCCTCGACGAGCCGCCAGCGGATCTTCTCGTCGATCTGGTCGTCGTCCAGGACGCGGATCACCTCGGTGCCGGCCTTCGGCAGGTCCCAGGCGTTGACGACGCGGACGCGGGCCCCTCGGGCGGCGGCCGCCTCGAAGGCGTGGCGCAGGGTGGGGGTCTCGTCCCCGTCCAGGGAGAGCCCGGCGACGATCTCGCCGTGCCCGCCGGCGGTGTCGCCGCGCACGATCACGACCGGCGCGGCGCAGTGCCCGGCCATGTGCAGCCCGGTCGACCCGAGCAGCAGGCTCGCGAAGCCGCCCAGCCCGCGGTGCCCGAGCACCAGCTCGTACGCGTCCCGGGACAGCTCGCGCAGCGCGGACATGGGACGCCCGGTGACGAGCCGGGTCGCCACCACCACGTCGGGACGGCGCCGGCGGGCGGCCTTCTCCGCCTCCGCCAGGAGCGTGCGTCCCGCTTCGGTGAGCGCGTCCACCGCCGCGGACGGCGCGAACAGCGGCGTCGCGTAGAGGGCGCTGTCGATGCTGTGGACGATGAGCAGGGGCCGGTGGTGCACGGCTGCTTCGTCCGCCGCCCATTCCACTGCGCGGGTGGCGCCGTCGGAACCGTCGGTTCCGACCAGGACGGGGTCCGTCATGTCATGGCTCCTTCGCGATGTGGTGGCGCCCCTCGCCTTCTGGCGCCGTTTTCGCAGGTGACGGTAGGCGTCCGGGGACGCGGTGCGCTGCGGGCTAAGGTCCATACCCCGCGCGGCGATCGTCACCGTCCCCGCGCGAAACGAGGACCTTCGGCCCTAGGCGCCGGGCCGTCGGCCCCCGCTCCGCCGCCCGCGCCGTCTTCCAGGCTGGGGGTGCGTCTCGCGGAGGAGGTCCCGATGAACACCACCGTCCGGTCCGTCATGGCGACCGATGTCGTGGCGGTGCACGAGCAGACCCCCTTCAAAGAGATCATCGTGATCCTGCGGAGCAACGGGGTGAACGCGGCGCCGGTGCTGGACTCCGCGGGACGCGTCCGAGGCGTCGTCTCCACCAGCGACCTGCTGGTGAAGCAGGCCGTTCCCGGCGCGGCCGAGGAGGACGGCCCTCGCGGGCGCCGGGAGCGGCGCAAGGCGGGCGGGGCGGTGGCGGCCGAGCTGATGACCTCCCCCGCGATCACCGTGACCCCGGAGACCGACGTGCAGAGCGCGGCACGGGAGATGCGGCGGCACGGCATCAGCCGCCTGGTCGTCGTCGACGGCCGGACGCGCCGCCTGGTCGGCATCGTGACCCGCTCGGACCTCCTGCGCGTCTACGACCGTTCCGACCGGGACATCGAGCGGGACGTCATGCGCGGGGTGCTGAGCCGGCGGCCGGGCGTGGACCCGGCGCGGATCACGGTGACCGTCGACGAGGGGCGCGTCGTCCTCCACGGAACGGTGCCGCGCCGCTCGCAGATCCCCCCGCTCCTGCGCGACATCCGCCGTGTCGAAGGGGTCGTCACCGCGACGTCCCGGTTGGGCTGGGAGACCGACGACACCCTCGCCGGACGCTCGGGCGCGCCCTCCGGTCGCCGCCTCGCGGCCGCTCGGGGCACCGGCGGCGGGCAGGCGTAGTGTCGCGTAAGCGGCGCACGGTGAGGGCGCGATCCGCGGTGTCATGCGGGCTGCGGACGCGCACGGCAGACGCGCCCGACATGGGGCGCGCTTGAAACGTCCATGAGTGTTGTATGAGCGAAGTGAAGGTGTCGACTGGCACCCGACCGTTCCGTTTTGCGCAAAACTGACGAAAAGATTGCCGCATCGTTGCCGAGGCCGAGGTCAACAGCGACCTAGGGTGAGGAAGTCAGTGGAGCGGCCGGCGGCCATCGGGGGGCTCACAGCCAGTGTTCTCGCGTCTTGTTCCAAGGTCGATCCGTTGGCGGTTCAGCCTCGCCACGGCGGCCCTGGCGCTGATCGCCTGCCTGGGCAGCGCGATCACGCTGGACACGCTGATCCGTGACAGGGTCAAGGACCTCGCGTTCCGGGACACCCAGCGCGTCGCCACCCACTGGCTCGGGCAGATCCGGCACTCGGAGGTGGGACAGCCGAGCATGACGTCCCGGGTCACGCTGGTGCAGCTCGTCGACAGCGACGGCCGGGTGGTGGCGGCGAGCCCGAGAGCCCAAGGGCGGCCCCCGCTGAGCGACCTGCGGCCTTCCGACAAGGACAGGATCCAGCACGAGACCCGCTGCTGGAGCGGGCGGTGCTTCATGATCACCGCCGCCCGGACCTCCCCCCAGGAGTCCGCCGAGCTGTGGCACGGCCGCCCCCACATCGTCTACGCGGCCATGCCGCAGCCCGCGCTGCTGGCCGACCGCCGCCTGGAGGTCATCCTGGGCTTCGGCGTGCTGGGGGCCACCCTTCTGGCCGGCTGGGCGGCGTGGGTCCTGGTCGGCCGCACGCTGCGGTCGGTGGAGGCGATGCGCGCCCGGTTCGCCGAGATCAGCCTCAGCGACCTCGGCTCCCGGGTTCCGCAGCCGCCCGGCCACGACGAGATCGCCCGGTTGGCCGAGTCCGCCAACGACGCCCTGTTCCGCCTGCAGCAGGCGGTCCGGCAGCAGCGCCATTTCGCCTCGGTGGTCTCGCACGAACTGCGGACCCCGTTGGCGGGCCTGCGCGCCCAGCTGGAGGAAGCGCTGCTGTACGCCCAGCAGGTCGATCCGCACGCCTCGATCCGGGACGCCCTGGCGACGACGCAGCGCCTGCAGTCCCTCATCGACGAGGTGGCGACGCTGACGCGGATCCGCACCGGCCCCCAGGTCCGCGAGCCCACCAATTTGACCGAACTGGTGCGCCAGGAGGCCGAGAGCAGGCCGATGAACATGCCGATCACCGTCCGCATCCGCGACGACCTCGTCGTCCCCGGCAACCACCTGCAGTTGGAGGAGGTGCTGGCCAACCTGCTGGTGAACGCGCAGCGTCACGCGCGGTCCAAGGTGGAGATCGTCGTGGAACGTTCCACGGACATGGCGGTGGTGACCGTGGCCGACGACGGCGCCGGCATCCCGTCCGAGGACCGGGAGACGGTGTTCCAGCCGTTCGTGCGGCTGCCGGAGGGCAGGGACCGCGACCCCAAGGGCAGCGGGCTGGGACTGGCGATCTCGCGCGCCATCGTCCAGGCCCACCACGGAAGCCTGTCCGTCGAGGACTCCGCGCAGGGCGCGCGGCTGGTGATCCGCCTCCCGCTGCACGACTCCGAGACCGCCGACGAACCGTCGGCCGCCGATGCGACCTGGTAGCAAACCTGGTAGGCATTGGTAGCATCTCGGGCATGCGGATGGGCTGCAGTCAGTGTTTCTGGTGGCGCCGCTGATGGGGCGGCGCTGACTCATCCGCGTATCCGGACACCACGGCCGCCCTGGACGGGCGGCCGTTTCGCGTGTTCGCGTCCCGGCGGCCACGTCAGGGCGGCCCCGACCAGCAAGGGAGCCGACCGACGATGCCACGACGTCTCACCGGGTTCACGCCGTCGGGTGACCTGCACCTGGGCAACTACATCGGCGCGATCGCGCCCATCGTCGCCGCGCAGCAGGTCACGGACACGGTGGTGTTCATCAGCGATCTGCACGCGCTGACGCTGGAGCACGATCCAGAGCAGGTGCGGCGGCGGACGCTGGAGTTCGCGACGCTGCTGCTGGCCGCGGGCGCCGACCCGGACCGGTGCCTGTTCTTCGTCCAGTCGCACGTCCCGCAGCACACCGAGCTGCACTACCTGCTGGAATGCACCACGGGCTACGGCGAGGCCCAGCGGATGATCCAGTTCAAGGAGAAGTCGCAGCGCGGCGGGCCCGTCCGGCTCTCGCTGCTGACCTACCCGGTCCTGATGGCGGCCGACATCCTGCTCTACGACGCCGACGAGGTGCCGGTCGGGGACGACCAGAGCCAGCACCTGGAGCTGGCCCGCGACGTCGCCGAGCGCTTCAACGGCCGGTACGGGCCCACGTTCACGGTGCCGAAGGCCGTCATGCCGCCGGTCGCCGCGCGGGTCATGGATCTGGCCGCCCCCGACCGGAAGATGAGCAAGTCCGTCCCGTCGCCGACGGGGGTGCTGCGGCTGCTGGACGAGCCGCAGGTGCTGCGGCGGAAGATCATGCGGGCGGTCACCGACACCGGGACGGAGGTGGTCTACGACCCGGAGGGCAAGCCGGGCGTGTCGAACCTGCTGACGATCCTGGCCGCGTGCACCGGCGACACCCCGCAGCGGGCGGCGGAGCGCTTCGACCGGTACGGCGTCCTGAAGGAGGCGGTCGCCGACGCGGTCGTCGCCACGCTGGCCCCCGTCCGGGAGCGCTACCTCGAACTCGCAGACGACCCGGGGTACGTGCACTCGGCACTGCGCGACGGCGCCGAACGGGCCCGTGACCTGGCCGCCGAGAAGATCCGGCAGGCCAAGTCCGCGATCGGCCTGCTTCCGACCTGACCACCCCTGATGCGCACGCACGGGTCCGCCTGCGGTCACGCCCGCAGGCGGACCCGGCATCACAGACGCACCAGCCCGGATGCCGAGGTGCATGGTCGTGGGCCCCGGTCGAGTGCTGTCGACTGAGAGAGACCGGCGCGGTGACGATGACACCGCGGGAGACATGTCCGTCCTGTACAGGTCGTGCCATTCGATCCCCGCGGTGCGGGGTGGGTCTGCCCGTTCGCCGCGTGAAAATGTGGGCGAGGGTCGTGCGTCATGTGACTATGGATTATTGATGGGGCTCATGTGCAAGGTGGTGCATAAATGTCGGCGGCGATGAGTCGTCGGCCTCTGGTGGCTCGACGGCCGGAGACGTCCCGGGGATTTTGTTCCGCCTCACTGACACCGCCTGCATCGAACATCAGGCCTGATCACGTACGCCTCTTTCGATTCGCCTGATTTCTCCAGGGGCTGCTGTTTACGCTCGGCTCATGCGTAGACGATTCGCCAGCGTGATCGGCGCCGCGCTCTCCGCGGGGCTGGTCGCCACGGCCGCGGTCCCCACCACGGCGCACGCCGAGCCCGTCCGGGCGGCCTCGGCGCCCGCGGCGTCCGGCGACCTGCGGGCCGACCTCGACGCGATCCTGGCCGACCCCCGCCTGGCCGACGCCGACGTCGGCGTCCTGGTCCGGGACGCCCGGACCGGCGCCGTGCGGTACGCCCGCGGCGCGGAGGGCTCCCTGCTCCCCGCCTCCAACCAGAAGATCAACACCTCGGTCGCCGCGCTGGCGCTGCTCGGCCCCGGCTACCGCTTCCGGACCAGCGTGCTCGCCGCGCGCGTGAAGGGGTCCACGGTCACGGGGAACCTGTATCTCAAGGGCACCGGCGACCCCACCCTGCGGACCGCCGAGTACGACGCGCTCGCCGCGCAGGTCGCCGCCCGCGGCGTCACCCGCGTCACCGGCGACCTCATCGCCGACGACACCTGGTTCGACGCGGTGCGCACGCCGGCGCACTGGGACCCCGCCGACCTGCAGTACGCCTACGCCGGGCCGATCTCGGCGTTGACCGTCTCCCCCAACGACGACTTCGACGCGGGCTCGGTCGGCGTGTCGGTCGAACCGGGCGAGCCGGGCGAGCCGGTCGCCGTGACGCTCACCCCCGCCACCGACGCCGTCAAGATCGACAACCGGGCCGTCACAGGTCCGGCCGGGTCGGCGTCCACGCTGTCGGTCAACCGCGCCAACGGCAGCGACACCATCGTCGTCAGCGGCTCGTATCCGGCGGACGGGGCGGTCTACGAGACGTTGCGAACCGTCCCGGAGCCGACCCTGTACGCCGCCGACGTGTTCCGCAAGGCGCTGGAGGCCCACGGCGTCCGAGTCGACGGCGCCGTCCGCCGCGGCGCCGCCCCGGGCGGGGCGACGCTGCTGGCCGACCACCGCTCCATGCCGCTGTCCCGGCTGATCCGGCCGTTCCTGAAGCTCAGCAACAACGTGATCGCCGAGATCCTGGTGAAGGCGGTCGGCCGCGAGGTCGCGGGACGGGGCAGCTGGGAGGCCGGCCTGCCGGCGATCGAGCGGTACGTGCACGGCCTGGGCGTGCCCGCCGAGCGGCTGACGATGGCCGACGGGTCGGGCCTGTCGCGGCTCAACCGGGTCACCCCCCGGGACATCACCACCGTCCTGCGCCGCGCCCAGACCAAGACGTGGTTCCCCGCCTGGTACCAGGCGCTGCCCATCGCCGGGGACCCGGACCCGTTGGTCGGCGGGACGCTGACGAACCGGATGCGCGGCACCCCCGCCGCCGGGAACGTCCACGCCAAGACCGGCACGCTGACGGGCGTCACGGCGCTGTCCGGCTACGTCCGGGACCCCTCCGGCCGCCGGCTGGTCTTCTCGGTGATCTTCAACGGGTACGCGGGCGGCGCGCCCAAGGACATCGAGGACAAGATCGCGGTCCGGCTGGCGGGCGGCGACGTCGCGCGCACGACCGCCCGGTTCCGCGCGGGCTCGAGCGGAGGCGCGGACCTGCGGCTGGAATGCTCCTGGACGAAGTCCTGCTGACCCGCTGATCTCTCTCCGCGGCCCTCGGCGCGCTGTGCGGCGCCGAGGGCCGCTTCTCGCCCGATAGTCACCTCAGGCGACTGGTCGCATGCAGTGCGTGAGCGATCCGGGGCAGAGACAGGTCAGGGCGCCGGCCTTCCGGCGGAGCGGCCCCTGGTACCGGCCGGCGGCCCTGGAAGGAGAGGCAGAGGGATGATGCGCGTCATCGGCGCGGGGCTTCCGCGCACCGGCACGGCGTCCATGAAGGCGGCGCTGGAGCGCCTGGGGTTCGGGCCGTGCTACCACATGTTCGAGATCTTGACGCATCCCGACCACGTCGACCGGTGGCTGCCGGCCGCCTCCGGCGCGGCGCTGGACTGGGACCGGGTCATGGCGGGCTATCAGTCGTGCCAGGACTGGCCCGCCGGCTTCTTCTGGAAAGAACTCGCCGACGCCTACCCCCAGGCCAAGGTGATCGTCACCGTCCGCGACCCGCACCGCTGGTACGCCAGCTTCCGCTGGCTGACCTCGCGGACCGGGTTCCCCCGCATGGAGCCCGCGCAGGCGCCGGAGGGCATCCGCCCGGCCCTCGAGGCCATGCGGCGCCTGACGCCGCTGTTGGAGCGGCTCGGCCGGGAGACCTTCGGCCCGGACTGGCGCGCCGGAGAGGACCTGGCGGAGGCCCCGGCCGTGGCGGGCTTCCGTCGTCACGTCGCCCGAGTCCGCGCGACGGTCCCGGCGGACCGGCTGCTGGTGTTCGACGTCCGGGAGGGCTGGGGGCCGCTGTGCCGGTTCCTGGACGTCCCCGTTCCCGACGAGCCCTTCCCGCATCTCAACGAGCGGGGGGCAATGGCGGCGATGTTCGAACAGATGGTGCGCAAGGGCCGATTCCCGGAGATGTTCCCGGCCGGCGGCGACTGATCACCTGTTTTCCCCACTTTTCTCGTCCGGCCGCGCCGTGAGGGCCTTCTTCGCCGGCGCGGCGCGGCCGGTTCTGCCCATTGGCGGGCGTTTTTTCTGTGCTTATTGACAAAGCTACCGGCAAGTATTGTCCGACGGGGCACAAGCATTCACGCTCAAATCAGCGCTGTTCCATAAGCGCTCGCTTGCCACCCCACTACGGAGGTGCCCCGTGGCCTCTTCCCCCCGCTTGCGACGATTGCTCCTTTCCTTCCTCTCGGTCATCACGACGACCGCGGCCCTCGTCCTCGGACTGCTGTCCGTCCCCGCATCGGCGGCGGTCCCCAGCCGCATGGCCTCCCTGGGCGACTCGATCACCCGCGGTTTCAACGCCTGCGGCTGGTACGTCGACTGCCCGAGCAGCTCCTGGTCGACCGGCTCCAATTCCGCGGTCAACAGCCACTACCTGCGACTGCGCGCCCAGAACAGCTCGCTCGTCGCCTACAACGACGCCGCCACCGGCGCGAAGGTCTCCGCGCTCGCCGGACAGGCGCAGAACGCCGTCTCCCAGGGCGCCGACTACGTCACCATCCTGATCGGCGCCAACGACGTGTGCACCAGCTCGGAGTCGACCATGACATCGGTCGCCGACTTCGAGTCCCGGTTCCGCGCCGGCATGAACACGCTGCGCAACGGCCTGCCCAACGCGAAGATCTTCGTCGCCAGCATCCCGGACATCCGGCGGCTGTGGCAGGTCGGCAAGGACAACCTCGCCGCCCGCGCCGCCTGGTCGGCGTTCGGCATCTGCCAATCGATGCTGGCCAACCCCACCTCGAACGCCGAGGCCGACGTGGCGCGGCGTGAGCGCGTGCGGCAGCGCGTCATCGCGTTCAACAACGTCCTGGCGAACGTGTGCGCCGAGTACGCCAACTGCAAGTTCGACGGCAACGCCGTCTTCAACTACCCGTTCACCCTGTCCCAGGTGAGCGGCTGGGACTACTTCCACCCGAACGAGTCCGGCCAGGCCGTCCTCGCGGCCGAGACCTACAAGGCGAGCTTCTGGGCGTAGGCCGCCGCGTCTGACCGCTCTCCCCGCGGACGCCGCCGGAGCCCGCTCCGGCGGTGTCCCCTTTCCGCGTGACATCCTGAACGAAGAAGAAGCCGGACCTTTCGGGGGGAGGTCCGCCATGATCACTATCACCGACCATTTCCGTCGTGCGGTGGACGACATGACGGACCGCGTCCACGCCATCCGCGACGACCAGTGGCACCGGCCGACGCCGTGCGCCGGCTGGGACGTGCGGGAGCTGGTCGACCACGTGACCATGGAGAACCTGCAGGTGCCGCCGCTTCTGGCGGGCCTGGCCGCCGCGGACGTGGCCGACGCCCTCGACGGCGCGGTCCTCGAGGGCGATCCCGTCGCGGCCTGGGACGCCGCCGCCCGCGCCGCCGTCGACGCGTTCTCCGCCCCGAGCGCCGCCGACCGCAGCGTCCATCTGCCGTTCGGGGACGTCCCCGGCGCGGAGTACGCCGCCGAAATGGTCGCCGACCTGGTCATCCACTCCTGGGACCTGGCGCGCGCGACCGGCGCCGACGAGCGCCTGGACCCGGAGCTGGTGGACGTGGTCTCCGCCTGGTTCGCCGCCAACGAGGCCGCCTACCGCTCCGGCGGGCTGATCGGCCCGCACCCGAGGACGCCGCCGGACGCCGATCCGCAGACCCGCCTGCTCGACGCCTTCGGCCGCCGCCGCTGACACCCCTCGGCCTCGGGCGCCCCGGCCTTCTGTGCGCCGACCGCCCCGTCTTCGCCGCTCTCAACGGCGATCCGCAGGTCGGAGAGCGGCCCTCATCGACCGCAGCGAAGCCCACTTCGACCTGCCCGGCTTCGGACTGTGGGCGATCGAGCACACCGCCACCGGCGACCCCCGTGGCCGCCCGCCCTGGCAGAACCCGCCGTTGGAATCCGGTGACCTGCTGGTTTTCGGCGGCCCGTCCCGCATGGTCCGCCACGGCATCACCGAGCCCCTGCCCGGGACGGGGCCGAGCGTCATCGGCCTCCTCGCCTTTTGCCGCGCGAAGGCCGATAACGCTCTGAAATACCCGAAACACAGAACGCCCCCGATAACGAATCTCTGACGATTCACCGGATAATCCTCGTCAACATCTGAACTGATCAGTAATATTCGGGCGACACGATGGGAGGGGCGCCGTGCGCAAGCGAACGGACCGGCTGATCGCCATCGGAAGCCTCACCGCGGTCGCCGTGGTGCCGACGATCCTGGTGCTGGGGCCCTGGGACGGCGACGACCGGGCCGGCGTGCGCGGCTTCACCGGCCCGACCCCCATCGCGGACGCGGGCACCGGGCCGCAGGGCCCGCCGTCGCCCTCCGCGAGCCCCAGCCGGACCGGCGGCCGGCCCCCCGAGCGGCCCGCCGCGAACAACGTCCTGCCGTTCCCCACGCTCTCCCCCGCCCCGTCGCCGAGCTCGTCCGCGGGCAAGGGCGGCGGCGCGGGCTCGGGCGGCGGCTCCCGCCGCGCGGCCGACGACGGCGCGAAGATCACCAACGTGACGTGGCGGGGCAAGCGGCAGGCCGACGTGACCGTCCGCTCGCCCGCGCTCGGCACCTCCCACAAGGTGCGGGTGCTGGTGCCCAAGACGTGGTCGTCCTCGGCCACCCGGACCTGGCCGGTGGTGTACGCCTTCCACGGCGGCAACGACACCTACGTCTCCTGGACCCGCAGCACCGACATCGAGCAGGTCGCCGCCGCCTACGACGTCATCGTCGTCATGCCGGAGGGACGCAACGGCTCCTACACGGACTGGTACAACTACGGCCGCGGCGGCATCCCCAAGTGGGAGACCTTCCACATGGTGGAAGTGCGCCAGTTGATGGAGCGCAATTTCCACGCGGGCGCGTCCCGGGCGGCCATCGGCATCTCGTCGGGGGCCCAGGGCGCGGTCACCTACGCGGCGCGCTATCCGGGCATGTTCCGGTACGCCGCCGCCTACAGCGGCGTGCTGTCGATGCTGTCGCCCGGCATTCCGGCGCTGCTGCTCTACATCAACTCCACCAACACCAACGGCGCGCCGGAGCGGATCTGGGGCGACCCGGTGCGCGACCGCGCCAACTGGGTCGCGCACGACCCGACCTCCTTGGCGCCGCGGCTGCGCGGCACGAAGGTGTACGTGTCGTCCGGCAACGGGCAGCCGGGGCCGTACGATCCGCCCGACAAGGCCCCGTGGGACATCGCCTACCTGAGCGAGAGCCAGGTGGAGCGCGCCTCCAAGGACTTCGTGCAGCGCGCCCGCTCGGTCGGCGTGCCGGTCACCGCCAACTTCTACGGGCCCGGGTCGCACCGTTGGCCGTACTGGCAGCGCGAGATGCACCGCACGTGGCCGGAGATCATGCGCTCCATCGGCGCCCGGAAGCTCTGACGCGCCGCGCGTCGGGGTCCGTTTCGGCGACACGCCCCGCTGCCGGTGGGGGCCGAATCCCCGATACGGTCGACATCACCGATACGGTCGACATCGGTCGATCCGAGGGAGCCGACATCACCGGGGAGAGCCTGGGGCGATGACCGACACCACCGCGGGGCGGGTGACCCGTACCGTCACCCGGCTGGCCGACGGCCGTGAGCTGATCTACTTCGACGACGAACCGGGGGCCGGGCCGCGTCCGCCCGACACCCGGCCGCTGCCCCCGTCCCGCCCGGTCGTGGAGCTGCGGCACGACGTGCTGCACGACGAGTGGGTCACCGTCACCACGCATCGCAACACCCGGACCTTCCTGCCCGACGCGGCCGCCTGCCCGCTGTGCCCGAGCCGGGACGGGCGCAGGTCCGAGATCCCGGCCGACGACTACGACGTCGTCGTCTTCGAGAACCGGTTCCCGTCGTTCGCCGCCGGGGCGGCGGACGAGCTCGACCCGGTGGACGGCGAGGCGCTGTTCGCCCGCAGGCCCGGCGCCGGGCGCTGCGAGGTGGTGTGCTTCTCCAGCGACCACGCCGCGTCGCTGGGCTCGCTGCCGCCGCGCCGGATCCGCACGGTGATCGAGGCGTGGGCCGACCGCACCGCCGAGCTGTCCGCGCTGCCCGCCGTGGAGCAGGTGTTCTGCTTCGAGAACCGCGGCGAGGAGATCGGGGTGACGCTGCACCACCCGCACGGGCAGATCTACGCCTACCCGTTCGTGCCGCCGCGGACCCGGCAGGTGCTGGCGTCCCTGGAGCGCGCGGGGGGCCGGGACCTGTTCGGGGAGGTGCTGG
This sequence comes from Actinomadura rubrobrunea NBRC 15275, assembly GCF_001552235.1. Taxonomy (NCBI): domain Bacteria; kingdom Bacillati; phylum Actinomycetota; class Actinomycetes; order Streptosporangiales; family Thermomonosporaceae; genus Actinomadura; species Actinomadura viridilutea. The sequence continues at coordinate 93,810 of NZ_BCQU01000010.1, forward strand.
CGGCCGAGCGCCGCGCGGGCACCCGGATCGTGGTGGACGGCGAGCACTGGACCGCGTTCGTTCCCGCCGCCGCCCGCTGGCCGGTGCAGCTGCACCTGTACCCCCGGCGCCACGTCGCCGGCTTCCCCGGGCTGCGCGAGGAGGAGCGCGCCGAGCTGGCCGAGCTGTACCCGATGCTGCTGCGGGCATGCGACGCGTACTACGACGACGACGCTCCCCTGCCCTACGTGGCGGCATGGCGCCAGGCCCCGCGCGGGGCCGACGGCGTCTACCGCCTGCATCTGGAGCTGTTCTCCATCCGCCGCGCCCCGGGGCGTTTGAAGTACCTGGCGGGGTCGGAGTCGGGCATGGCGGCGTGGATCAACGACGTGGCTCCTGAGCAGGTCGCCGAACGCCTACGCGAAGTCGTCGCAAAGATGCACTGAGGGCTTCGCGGCCAGGGTCGCGCCGATGAACTCGTCGGCGCGACGGGCGGCGTCGTCGTGTTCGGCCGTGAACGTCTCGTCCGTGAGGGCTCGGCGGAGGGCGGCCGCGACGCCGTCGATGTCGCCGCGTTCGGCCCGCCCTGGGCGCAGGCCCTTCCTGCGGCGGATCTCCGCGGCGGCGCCCAGGCAGCGGGCGGCCTCCACGGGGTCGCCCGCGCGGGTCAGCGCCGCGGCCATGCCTTCCAAGGCGAAGACCGTGTCCCTGGGGCCTTCGTAGCGAACGGCGCAGGCGAGCGCCTCGCGGTGCAACGCGATCGCGGTGTCGGCGTCGCCGCGCCGCTCCGCCACACGGCCCAGCCCGTTGAGGACCATCGGCAGGAACATCGGCGTCTCCACCTGCGCGGTGTCGAGCAACGCGCGCAGGTGCGTCTCGGCCTCGTCGAGGGCGCCCTCCCGGCAGGCGGTGTGGCCCAGCACCAGCCGGCCGAGCGTGAAGGCCGTGAACCCGTGCTCCGCGGCCAGCGCCAGGGAACGTTCGCCGTAGTGCCGGGCCTGGACGAGGTCGTCGCGCATCACGGCGATCCAGCCGAGCCACCCCAGCCGTTGGACGGCGACCGGCCACAGGCGAAGGTCCTCGGCCAGCCGCAGGCTTTCGCGCAGCAGCCGGTCGGCGCGGTCGTAGTCGCCGGTCAGGTCCGCCAGGGCGCCCAGCCATTCGGCCGCCTGCAACTGCCCCCAGCGGTCGCCCAGCTCGTCGAAGATCCGCGCGGCCCGTCCGGCCAGGGCTTCGAGCAGCCCGGGGTCGCCCCGCGAGTGCGCCTGCTTCGCCCGGACGATGAGGACGGCGCCCTCGCCCCAGCGGTCGCCGGCCGCGGCGAAGCCCTCCTGGGCGCGGTCGAGCAGTTCGGCGTCGTAGGAGCGGTCGGCGCCCTCGCCGCCGGTGAACGCCAGGAACCACTGCGCGTAAGCGAGGCCCTCCGGGTCGTCCACCCGCTCGAACAGCCGCAGCGCCGCCCGCCGGTCGGACTCCGTGGCGGCGCCCTGCAGCAGCGCCAGGCCCGTGCGGTACGCGGTCGCCCGCGCGTACGCCGCGCCGACCCGGTCGTCCAGTGCCAGGGCCGCGTCCAGGCAGCGGCGGGCCTCGGTGAGCCGTCCCCGCAGCATCCAGTACCAGGCGAGCGCGTTCACCAGCCGCAGCGCGGCGTCGGCGTCGCGGTCGGCCACCGCGCCGTCGAACGCGGCGCGCAGGTCGGCGGTCTCGGCGTCCAGCCGGCGCAGCCACCGCGCCTGGTCGCCGCCGCGCAGCCGCGGCGCGGCGCGCTCGGCGAGCTCGACGTAGTAGCGCCGGTGGGCGCGGCGGGTCCGGTCGCGCTCGCCGGCCTCGGCCAGCCGGTCGGCGCAGTAGGCCGCCACCGACTCCAGCAGGCGGTAGCGCGGGCCGTCGCCGCCGCGGTCGGTCATGACGACCAGGGAGCGGTCGACGAGGCGGACCAGCAGGTCGAGCACGTCGGCGGCGGGCACGCCGTCCCCCCCCC
>NZ_BCQU01000011.1:0-92674 GCF_001552235.1 Actinomadura rubrobrunea NBRC 15275
CGCGGTACGGTCCCCACACAGCACGAGTCGGCCCCGCGCACGCGGGGATGGTCCTGCCAGCAGCAGCCGGACGGGGGCGGCGTTGGTGTCGGCCCCGCGCACGCGGGGACGCTTGTTGGTCTGCTGGTCAACCCTGCTCAAGGACCTGAGGCAGATAGCCTCTGCGACACAGGACTGTCGGGCGCATCCGGGTGATGCGCCGTTGCTCGACAGGTGGGTGGAACAGTGAGCCCGATGCGGCTGGCGACCTGTTTTGTCGGTGGGTTTGGCTAGCTTGGCGGCCGTGGGCGCAGACAGGCTGACGGGGGTTCCCCAAGAAGCGTTCGTCGGAGATGAACCAGTCGGCTTGACGCCGCTGGGCGTGCTGTGGGGTAAGAGCGCGGGCAAGGCCGGTGGGCACACCAACCTGCTGCTGCAGCATCTGCTCGATACCGCCGCTGTAGCCGAGCTGATCTGGGATCACTACTTGGCGACCTGGGTACGCCAAGTGCTCGATGATGTGGCGGGAGACGGAGTGGGGCGCCGGTTCTTCGCCTGGATATGCGGAGTGCATGACTTCGGCAAGGCCTGCCCGGCGTTCCAGCATCTAGATGCTGCTGGTGCCGCGCTTGTCCGCCGCGCAGGACTCGTCTGGGATGAGCGGGTGGTCGCCCGGCATCGCTGGCGGCATGACCGAGCAGGCGGGCTGCTGATCCGTGAGCACCTGGCGGCAGCGCGGTGGTCCGACCTAAATATCGACTGGGTGTGGCCGCTGGTTGCGGGCCACCATGGACTGTTCCCGACGCTCGGCGAAGTCACAAAACCAGATCGTCGTGCGCGGGGCCGACTCAGCGGCAGAACTCCCGGATGGCGGAAGGCTCAAAGCGAGTTGCTGAGCGCTTTCACCACGGCGCTGGGATACGACGATGTCGCAGCCGCCGAGCCCAAGCTGGTCCCCAACCGGGCAGTGCAGTTGCAGCTCAGCGGGTTCGTGGTGATGTCGGACTGGATCGCCAGCGACCAGGCCCATTTCGTCGGTGTGGACTCGTTGGCGCGCGTCAGCATGGACGGTGCGCGGGAGCGCGCTGGGTTGGCATGGAAGCGGCTGGGCCTGCGCGGTGGTTGGGGTGAACTGCCCCCTCCAGGTAGGGACGCCTTTCGGCAGCGCTTCGGAGACGATCCGCGTCAGGCGCAGGCGATGGTGGTGGACATCGCGGCCCGGATGGATGCGCCGGGACTGGTCGTGGTCGAAGCGCCCATGGGGGAGGGCAAGACCAAGGCGGCGCTGCTGGCGGCAGAGGTGCTGGCCGCCCGATGGGGCATGGATGGCGTGTTCGTCGGGATGCCCACCCAGGCAACCTGCGACCCAATGTTCACCGCTGTGCGGTCATGGGTGGAGGCGATCGATCCGTCGCTGGCCTCGCAGGTGGCGTTGCTGCATGGCAAGCGGATGTTCAACAGGCACTGGCGGGACCTGCTTGAGGACGACGATCCCTGTCCAGACGACCGTTTCACCGGGGTCGAGGAGGACGAGTATGGGCTCGAAGACCCCTACGGGGTGGCGTCTGGATCAACAGACCCGCAGACCGTACCGGAGCGCAGGGCTCCCGCGGAGTGGTTTCTCGGAGCCAAGCGCGGACTGCTGAGCCCGTTCGTGGTGGGTACCATCGACCAGCTGCTTTTCGCGGCGACCCGCACCAAGCACGTGATGCTGCGGATGGCGGGCTTGGCAGGCAAAGTTGTCCTGCTGGACGAGGTTCACGCCGCCGACGTCTACATGTCACAGTTCCTGGCCGAAGGGTTGCGGTGGCTGGGCCAGGCTGGCGTGCCGGTGGTACTGCTGTCGGCTACTCTGCCGCCGGCGCAGCGCCGAGAGTTGTTGGCCGCTTACCTGTCAGGCGCGGCTTCGTACGAGGACGTTGACGCCCTCGACGTGGGAATGGTCCCGGAGCCCGACGGATATCCGAGTGTGACGGCCGTGTGGTGGGCCGGATCGGCTGTCGGCCATGCCGTGCAGAGCAGCCGGTCATGGCGCCCGGACCTGCAGGTGGCGGTGGAGGTGCTTCCTGAACGGCCCGGCGGCTCGACCGACGATCCTGATGCGCCGTCTCCCGGTGATGAGCAGGTGGTCGCCCTGCTGCGGGAACGTCTCGCCGACGGGGGATGCGCGCTGGTGATCCGCAACACCGTTGCGCGCGCACAGCGAACATTCGGAGCCTTGCGGACGGTGTTCGGCGACGAAGTCCGCCTGCTGCATGGGCGGCTTTGCGCCACTGACCGCGCAGACCGGACGGAAGAGTGCCTGAGCCTGCTCGGACCGCCCACGTCGGAGGGGCCTGGTCGCCCTCACCGCTTGATCCTGGTGGCAACGCAGATCGCCGAGCAGTCGTTCGACGTCGACGCCGATCTGCTCATCACAGATCTGGCGCCCATGGACCTGATGTTGCAGCGGATCGGCCGGACCCATCGGCACGCGGGCGTACGGCGGCCGGAGCGGGTAAGCGAACCGCGGGTGGTGGTCACCGGTTTCGCTCCAGGTGACGGGGCGCCGCCGTGGTTTCCGCAGGCCGCGACGCGCATCTACGGCCGCTACCTGCTGCTGCGCACGGCGGCCCTGGTCTGCGCGTACGCAGGCGGGAGCTGGTCGGTCCCGGGGCAGGTGCCTCGTCTGGTGGCCGATGTGTACGAGGGCGATCGCCAGGTGGTCCCGGCCAGCTGGGCCGAGGCCGAGCGCGAGGCGCAGGCCGACTGGGTCGCCAGGCAGCGCGCCCGCGCTGAGAGCGCGGAGCCGTTCCTGCTGTCGCGCAGAGGGGAGCACACACGGCCGACGCTGGAGGGCCTGCACCGAGGCAGTACCCGGGACGGGTTGTCGGAGGAGCACCATCGCGCGATGGTGCGGGACGGCGAGCCCGGCATCGAGGTGGTGATGGTCCGCCGCGACGATCACGGCTACCGCACCTTGTCGGGCAGGTGGCTGGGCGTGCACGGGGACGCCTCCCGTGACGTCCTTGACGACGTTCTCGGAGGCACCGTGCGTCTTCCCACGGCACTGACCGAGGAAGCCGAGCGGACTCTGGCGCCGCTGGAGGGATGGCGTGATCACCCGTGGCTGCGCTACAGCCGCGCACTGGTGCTCGACGCCTCGGGCGTGGCGCGAATCGGTGACCACGTCGTTCGCTACGACCGATTGCTGGGGCTGGTAGAGGAGAGTCGTCGCAGGTAAAGGGGGCGGAGAGGCCGTAGCCGCCTCCGCCCCCCTCCCCGCGTGACGCGGGGCCTACATGCGGCTCACACGTGATCGGGAGCCATCCCCGCCGGAGCGGGGCCGCCCTTCCTCCATGGAAGGAAGGCCGGGTCTGGCCACTTTGCCATAACTCCAATAACGATCTTTTTCCTCCATTAAGGTCACATCTCGCTACACGAGATCGATTGAGAGGTCGGCGATGTCCGAGTTCTCCCTGATAACGCAGCCGTGGCTACGGGCGCGGTTGGATGCGCGGGTCGAATTGCTGGGGTTGGCGGACGCCCTCGCACGCGCTGGCGAGATCACGGAAATCGTCGTCGATCTCCCGACCCAGTTTCCGGCGCTGCTGCGGCACGTGCTTCTCCCTGTCGTGGTCGACGCACTGGGAGCACCCGCCGACCGCCGAACATGGGCACGGCGGTTCGACCGAGGAGCCTTCACCGAGGACGAGCTCGAGAAGATCGACGCCTACCTGCACAAATACCGAGAACGCTTCGACCTGTTCCACCCTGAGACACCGTTCGGACAGGTCGCCGACCTGCGCACGGCGAGAGGCGAGACGAAGGGATCGGGGGTACTGATCGCCACGCAGGCGACCGGGAACAACGTGCCCTTGTTCTCCTCGCGCACTGAGGCTGATCCGCCTGCATTGACACCGGGCGAGGCAGCACTGTGGCTGGTACACGCCCACTGCTGGGACACCGCCGCCATAAAGACAGGGGCGGTCGGTGATCCTCAGGTCAAGTCCGGCAAGACGACCGGCAATCCCACCGGGCCACTGGGGCAGCTGGGCGTCGTGCTACCGATCGGCCGGACTCTGTACGAGACGCTGCTGCTCAACACTCCCATCGGCGTCCAAGGACGGCTCGGCGCCCCGCAGTGGACTCGCCACATCGGCCCCCAATGGGAGACGCGAACCGCGCAGGGACTGCTGGATCTGTGGACCTGGCAGTCGCGTCGCATCCGGCTCATCCCCGAGCAGACCGCCGACGGCCCGCGCGTCACCCAAGTCATCCTCGCGGCCGGGGACCGGATCGCTGAGACGCCCGACTGGGAACCGCACACCGCTTGGAAGGCCGCTAACCCCGCCAAGAGGACCGCGAAGCGCACCCCCCTGCGGCCACTGCGACACACTCCCGGCAAAGCGATCTGGCGCGGCATGAACGCCCTGCTGGCTGTGGAGGCCGACGACACCGCCGGCCTCCGGACCAGTGAGCTGCTCGATCAAATCAGCGGCCTGATGGCCGACGAGCTGATCGACGAGCGCTACCCACTGCGCGCCGAGACCTTCGGCATGGTGTACGGAAATCAGTCCGCCATCGTCGAAGACGTCCTGCACGATCTGATTCCCCTGCCGATAGCCGCGCTGCGCGCCGACACCGAGATCCACTCATTCGTTCTGGAAGCTACCGAGCAGGCCGAACAACTCGCCCAGGCCGTCAACCGCCTGTCGGCTGATCTGCGCCGGGCCGTCGGCCTCGACCCGATCCCCTGGGACAAGGGGCAGCGACCCGGCGAGCGACTGCTGCACCTGCTGGATCCGGTGGTCCGACGCCTGCTCCACGGCCTTCGGGGGGTCACCGATCCCCAGGCGCTCGACCGCGCAAGACTGGGCTGGGAACTGACGGCCCGTCGCCTGGCACTGCAGGTCGCTGACTCCGTTCATGCCGCAGTCCCGGAGTCTGTGTTCGCAGGACGCGAGGTCAGGAAACCCGACGGAACGAAAGAAGCCGCCTATCCCTTGGGCGTCGCCGAGGACGCTTTCCGCAGGAGACTCAACCTCATCCTCCCCCGCGCCGCCGAATATCGGCGCCAGAACACTCCCCCATCAACCGGCGAGGAAACTCATGACCAAGCGCTATTGGAGCCGTGTCGCCCCTGACGGCACCTGGCTCACAGACCCGCGCACCGGACTTCCACTCGGCCCTCCGCCGGGCGAAGAATTGGCCGCGTTGCGCGCCGGGCTCGGCCGCTCGGCCGGAGAAGTGCCAAAAATGTGGCGCTTTTACACGTGCCCGATCGACGACGAGCTGGCCAAGCGCGGGGAGGTGTCGGTTGAACAGGAGGCCGAGCACGCGGCGCTAGCGCTGTACGGACTGCACCAGCAGTCCAAGCGCAAGTCGATGCACCACCCGCAAGTGCCACTGGGCAAGGCGCTGTACAAGCTGCGGATCAGTTCGCGATTCAGCACCCAGGCCGTGGACGCGCGCGTCAACGCCGCCGCCACCACGACAAGCCCCACTGCACTGCTGATGCGGCTGCGCGGGCTGATCGACCAGCTCCGCGTCATCGACCAGCCCTTGGACTACGACGGGCTCATGCGGTTGATCCACGACTGGCATTACGAGGAGAGCCGCCGCAGGGCCCGCCGCCGTTGGGCCGTGGAGTACCAGGTCTGGGCAGGTCAAGACGAGGAAAGCCCTGACACCTCCGACAGCCGAGCACCCGGCGACCGAAACGCAGGGTAGCCGCTCATAGACAGGCGCTTCGAGCCGTCTACTCCGGTACCAACTAGCGCTCCACCAAGGAGATCGTCATGCCTGAGCACCAGTACGTCGACTTCCACATCCTGCAGACCGTGCCGCCGGCCAACCTCAACCGCGACGACCAGGGCAATCCGAAGGAGGCCTACTTCGGCGGCGTGAGGCGCTCCCGTGTCTCGTCGCAAGCCTGGAAGCGCGCCACCCGCATCGAGTTCGACCGGCACCTGCCCCAAGTCGAGCGGTCCACGCGAACCAAACAGATCGCCAAGCAGCTGGCCGACCGGCTCGCCGACCGCACCGCTCTCAACGAGGAGCAGGCGCAGCGGCTGGCCAACGCACTGCTGGAGCCCCTGGGCATCAAGGCCGGACGCAAGGACGGCGATACCGCCTACCTGCTGTACTACGGCTACGGCCAGCTCGACCGCATCGTCGGCCTGGTGGCCGACCGCGCCGCGGAACTGGCCGAGCTCCCCGACGACGCGCTCGTCGCCGCTGCCAAGAACTTGAAGATCGCCGACGAGCTGAAGACTGGCCATCCAATGGGAGTCGCGTTGTTCGGCCGCATGGTCGCCGACATCCCCTCCCTGAACGTCGACGCCGCCGCACAGGTCGCCCATGCGCTGTCCACACACCGCGTCGAACTCGAGTCCGACTACTACACCGCGGTCGACGACGCCAACGAACGCGACGAAACCGGCGCCGGGATGATCGGCAACATCGGTTTCAACTCCGCCACCCTCTACCGGTACGCCACCATCGGCGTGCACCAGCTGATCGACAACATCGGGTCCGTCGACGCGGCTCTGGACGCAGTGCAGCGCTTCGGCCGAGCGTTCGCGCTATCCATGCCAACCGGCCACATCAACGCCTTCGCCCACCGCACCCGGCCCAGCCTCGTCGCGGTCGTGGTCCGCGACGACCAGCCGGTCAACCTGGTCTCGGCGTTCGAACGACCTGTTCCGGCCACCGACTCGGGCGTCGCCGCCGCCTCCGCCGACCGGCTCGCCAAAGAGTACCTGCGCTCAGTCAAGCAGTGGGGCGATGAGCCCGTGCACGTGGCCGTGTCCCACGCCTTCGACGAAGACGTGGAGTCCGTCACCCGGGCGTTCGGTCCCAACCGGACCTTCGACCAGACGCTGGAGGGCCTGAACGAGACCCTGACCCAGGCGTGGAAGCAGGGCTGAGGACCACCGCCATGGCACACCGCGATCACCGCGTCCTGCTGCTGCGGCTCGCAGGGCCTCTGCAGTCTTGGGGTGAGCAGAGCCGCTTCAACCGGCGTGAGACCCGGCCTCAACCCACCAAGTCCGGGGTGCTCGGCCTCCTGGCCGCGGCCCAGGGCCGCCGCCGCGAAGACCCTCTGAACGACCTCATCGACCTGGCCATCGGAGTGAGGGTCGACCAGGCAGGGACGCTGCTGCGCGACTATCACACCGTCAGCGACTACCGCGGTCGTCCGCTACCGCAGGCCGCTGTGAACGCCAAAGGCGTACAGAAGCCCACCTCCCCGGTCAAGTACACCCATGTCACTCAGCGGTTCTATTTGCAGGACGCTTTGTTCGTCGTCGGCGTTGCCGGACAGGCCGAGCTTCTGGAGTCTCTCGCCGCCGCCGTCCGGCGCCCCGCTTTCCCGCTGGCGCTCGGACGACGCTCCTGCCCACCGACTCAGCCGATCGTCTTGGGCATACACCCCGGCACACTGAGCGAAGCGCTCACCGAGCAGCCTTGGCAGGCCGGCCCCGCCGTCCGCCGCGACTTCCAACGCCGTCACGGACGTCGCGCCCGCATCGACCTGTCCGTGACCATCGAGACCCCCGACGGCGACGACGTCGTCCACGACGTGCCGCTGTCGTTCGCTCCCCGCGACCGCCGGTACGCCAGCCGACGCGTCACCCACTCCTGGGTCTCGGCACCCACCGGATTCCCCGACCCCGACGCGCCCACCGCCGAGGGCCACGACCCCTTCGCGCTGCTGGGCTGGTGATCGACGATGCCCTACCTGTCACGCGTCCGTATCAACCCACTGCGCAAGCAGTCCCGCGACCTGCTGACCAACCCGCGGGCCATGCACAGCCACGTCTGCGCCGCCGTCCCCGCCGCGCCCGACAACGAACGCCTGCTCTGGCGGCTGGACACCGACAACCCGCACCGCCCCCATCTGATCGCCCTCACCTGGTCCAAACCCGACTGGACCCATCTGGTCGAAGCCGCCGGCTGGCCTTCAGCCGACGGCGACCACTACACCATCGCCGACTACTCCCCACTCCTGGCGCAGCTGGCCATCGGCCGCGAGTTCAACTTCCGGCTGACCGCCAACCCGGTGCAGAACACCTCCCGGCCCATCAAGCCCACCGCCATCCAGATCGCGCAGATGGGCAACGGGCAGCGCAGATCCTTCCGCCTCGGCCACCGCACCGCCGACGCCCAACTCGGCTGGCTGCTGCGCCGGACCGCCAAACACGGCTTCGAAATCCTCCCTGCACGCACCGACCCCGGCCTGCCCGACCTGCCCGCCACCGACACCACACCTGCCCCCGATGTCCGGATCACCCACCGCGAGCGCGTCACCTTCACCAAAGGAAACCGCCGACGGGTCGTCCTGCACACCGCCACCTTCCAGGGCCACCTGCGGGTCACGGACGCCGACCTGCTCACCCGCGCCCTGCTGCACGGCATCGGACCGGCCAAGGCCTACGGCTGCGGCCTGCTCACCCTCGCGCCCCGGAACGGACGCTAATGACCGACATCTGGTGGAAGGCCCACCCGCACGATCTGCACCGCCTCCAGGACCGCGTTTCCAGCGTCTACGTCGAACGCTGCCACGTCGACCGCGACGAGAACGCCGTCGTGGTCATCAACAAACGCGAGACCGTTCGCATCCCCGCCGCCCTAGTCGCGGTGCTGCTACTGGGCCCGGGCACTCGCATCACCCACGGTGCCGTCAACCTCCTCGGTGACTCCGGTACCGCCATTTGCTGGGTCGGCCAGCAAGGCGTCCGCCTGTACGCCTCCGGACTCGGCCCTGCTCGCGGCGCCGGACTGCTGCACCGTCAGGCCTACTTGGTCACCCGTCCTAAGAGCTCGTCTCATTTGGTGAGTCGGCGGTGGCAGATGAGAGCGCAGGCAATGGCGGTGAAGGCCAGGAAGTGCTCGGCCTTGCGTTCGTAGCGGCGGTGCAGACGGCGGCATCCAAGGAGCCAGGCGATGGTGCGTTCGATGGTCCAGCGGTGGCGGCCCAGCCGCTGGGAGGAATCGACGCCTTTGCGGGCCAGGCGGGGGGTGATGCCGCGCGAGCGCAGCCATCGGCGCAGGTGGTCGTAGTCGTAGCCTTTGTCGCCGTGGAGCTTGGCCGCATCGGCGCCGGCGGGGCCCGCGGCGCGAGCGGATCGGCGGGATGCCGCGGACGAGGGGCTGCAGGGCCTGGCTGTCGTGCAGGTTGGCCGGGGAGATCGCGACACTGATCGGCAGACCGGAACTTTCGGTGATCAAGTGGATCTTCGACCCGTTCTTGCCGCGGTCGACAGGATTCGGGCCTGCCGGCTCCCCCCTTTGAGCGCCCGCATGCCGGCCGAGTCGATCGCGCGCCGCGACCAGTCCAGCTCTCCACGCGAGCCCAGTTCGTCCAGGATCAGCCGGTGCAGCCTGGGCCACACCCGCGCCTTGGTCCACTCGGTGAAGCGGCGGTGCGTCGTGGGCCCGGACGGGCCGAACACCGGCGGCAGCTGCCGCCAGGTGCAGCCGGTGGTGGCCACGAAGATGATCGCGGCCAGCACCTCACGGTCGCCGTACCGGCGCCGGCCGCCGCCCTGGGGCCGAGTCGGGGCAGGTGGCACCACCCGCTGGAACAGCTCCCACAACTCGTCTGGAACCAGCCGCTCGACCATCACCACGAGCGACAGAGTACCGATCAAGCCAAATGAGACAAGCTCTAAAGAGCGATTGAACGTCGCTCGTGCCATGTATGCCATGCGCTTTCCCGGTGAGGACGTCTCCACGGCGACGATGCAGCAATTCGCGGCCGCGAAGGCACCCGCATCCGCAAGCTCTACCAGATGCACTCAGAACGCACCGGCGTCCCTTGGAAGCGCCGCCACTACAAGGCCGGAGACCCCTACGCAGTCGGCGACGACCTCAACCGGCTGTTGTCGGCCGCCAACGCTGCTCTCTATGGCATCTGCCACGCCGTCATCGTCGGCCTCGGCGCCAGCCCAGGCCTCGGGTTTGTACACACCGGATCGGCGATCTCCTTCGTCCTGGACATCGCAGACCTGTACAAGGCCGACTACACCATCCCTCTCGCCTTCGACCTGGCAGCGAAAGGACTCACCGAAGAGCGAGACGCCCGAACCGGGCTACGCGACCTCATCGCCGAAAACCGCCTTCTGGGCCGCATCGTGCACGACATCAAAACACTGCTCGCTCCCGACGAGTCAACTCGCATTCCCATCGACGAAGACGTCAACCAACTCTGGGACGAACACTCCGGAGCAGTCGCCGGAGACGTCAACTGGTCCGGCACCGAAGACCTTGTCCAACCCGGCATGGGGGACCAACACATTGCCATCATCGGCCCCGAATTCGACCCGCCCGCGGGCGATCCCCCTCACACGCCATGACAACCGTCATAGTTCTCATCGCAGCCCCGGAAGGACTCCGCGGCCACCTCACCCGCTGGATGGTCGAAGTACACGCCGGAGTGTTCGTTGGCAACCCCAGCCGCCGCATACGCGACCGCCTCTGGGAACTACTGGCCATGCGCATTGGCGACGGCCAAGTCATCCTCGTAGAACCCGCAACTAACGAACAGGGCTGGGCCGTCCGTACCGCTGGCAAAGATCGCTGACGCCCCACCGACTTCAACGGCCTCATCCTGTCCGCCCGCCGCCGAACCCAAGCGAATGAAAACCCGCCACTTCCGAGGTAAATACGCAGGTCAAACAAGTGTCGGCCCCGCGCACGCGGGGATGCTCCTGGCCAGCTTGCCGTACAGTGGCGAGAGGCTCGGTCGGCCCGCGCACGCGGGGATGCTCCCCTCACGATGGTGACCCGGTCGCCGGCGCCGGAGCTGGCCCAGCACAGGCGGGAAACTCCCCGTCCCCACCGGCCGGTCTTCGTCAATCAATTCGCCTCTGTACAGACGCGGAGACTTCTCTAGGTCTCGCGGCGACAGCTCCCTTCCCATGGCTCCCGCACGCAGACGCATTTCCGCACCAGGGCGTTTCGGGGAAGCCCGCGGACTGAGTCAGCTCCCACGCGCGCGTAGATGTTCCATACAAGTGCACGCTACTGCACGCGTATTCGCACGTCGGCCTGGCGTACGCAGGGATGGTTCTTGATCTACCTGGATTGGCTGGCCGAGGGCGTCCGTCCGCCCCGGGCACGCGGAGATGCCCCCGCCTGCACACCGGCAGTGCCACCTGATCGCGTCGGCCCCGCACGCGCGGGGATGCGTCCTTGCCCGCGACCGGCCGATCTTCCGTCGGCAGTCGCCTCCGTACAGACACGGAGGCTCCTCTAGAGTTCAGCGGCGACCAGCTCCGCGCCCCGTTGACCCCGCGCACGCGGGGATGCTCCCACCGCGTCTTGCAGGTAGCACTGCTGTGTGACGTCGGCCCCGCGGATGCGGGGATAACCGCAGAGTGAGCGGCCCTGCGCCGCCTTCCCTGATGGCGGCCACGCGCAAGCGGTGATGGTTTCACCGCGTCTTATGGCCAGGTGTGCTGTTCGGGGACGTTGGTGACAGGCGACATGCCTTGGGCGGTTCTTGAACGGCAAGAGGGCCTTCTGGTTTCGGTGTGGATTGCGACTTCTGCACCGACGTCCAGGAGGCCCTCGTGTCCCACCACAGGCGCCCCGTTGACCCCGACCGGACGCCTGCGCCCGGCCCGGTTGTCGTGGACGACGGTCAACCGTTGCAGATCGCTTCGGCGTCCGCCATGCCACAGCCGCGCGTTGGGCCGCCCGCTACCGGCACCTCGGCCAGGCTGGCATGCACGACCGCCCCCGGCCGACCGCATCACAGCCCCAGACGGACGCCACCGCACATCGATGCCCTGGTGCTCGCCCTGTGCCGGGCGTATCGCGTCGGTCCAGCCGACTCGTCCATGCACACTGGCCGCCCGCACCGGCGTCGCGCCGTCCACCGCGCACCGCATCCTGGCCCGCCACAGGTGTGGCGCCCCTGGCGGCGTGCGACCGGGCCACCGGCGAACCCGTCCGCCGCTACGAACGCTCCCGCCCCGGCAAGCTGGTCCACATCGATGTGAAGGCTCGGCCGCACCCCCGGACGGCGGCAGACACAGGGCCCCTGGGGCGTGCTCCGGGGGCCGCGCCAACCGCACTGGCACGGGCTACCTCATTCTGCACATCGCGCTGGACGATCCCCTGGCCTACACCGGAGATCCCTGGCCGATGAGACCGCGGCCACCCGCGCCGCGTTCCCGGTCCGTGCCGCGGCCTGGTTCGCCGCTCGCGGCATTGCCATACGGCGTGTGCTGACCGACAACGCCTGGGCCCACACCAGGACCACTTGCGCACCAACTGCGCAACGCTGGGCATCAGCCCGCGCTGGAACCGGCCCTGACGGCCCCAGACCAGCGACAAGGCCGAACGCTCCCACCGCACCCTGCTCGAAGAATGGGCCCACCACCGGCCTACGCCTGCGATGCCGAACGACAGGCCGCCTCCGGCGACCGGCTCGGCTGGTACAACCACCACCGACCCCACACCGGCATCGCGGGCCAAACTCCAGCCGCGCGCGTCACCAACCTGTCCGAACAGGACACCTCAGCTCCCGAAGAGTCAACTCGCATTCCCATTGACGAAGGCGTCAACCAACTCTGGGACGAACACCCCGGAGAGTTTCCGGAGGTGTCAACTGGTCCGGCAGCGAAGAGCTCGTCCAGCCCGGCATGGGCAACTAAAACATCGCCGTCATGAACAGGCGACGTTCAGGGCGAGGGCCGAGTGGTCGGTGAGGCCTAGTTCTCGTGGCTGATGAAGGTAGTCGCAGGCCAGAATCCGCGCCCGACGGGAGGTGGCGACGAACGCATGGTCGATGCGATACCCAAGGCCTGATCGGCCGTACCAGGAATGTTCGACGGCCCGTGGGTGCAGGTGACGGAATGCGTCAGTGAGGCCGGCGAGGGCGAAGGAGCGGTAAAAGTCATACTCCCAGTCGCCGAAGACGCTGTGATGCGGAATGTGACCAGGCTCGACGACATTGAGGTCTCCCGCAACGATCAACAGGCCGGTGCCGTCGGAGACCAGTGCGGGGAGGGCTGCAGAGACCGCCGCCTGGAATGCGCGCTTGTCTTCGTTGCGGCGTTGTCGTGGCCCTCGTGAGGGAACGTACAACCCCAGCAAGGTGACGGGGCAGTCGCCGATCTCTAGGGACGCACAAGGAGCGCGATGCGGGAGGACCGTGACGCCACTGTGCACTGGAGTCAGTGCGGCACTACGGGAGGCCAGCACGGCTCGGTAGTCACGGTCTGGGGCCTTAGGGACGAGCACTGAAGCGTAGCCGTGGTCGGTCAGGGCCGCGATGAGCGCGTGGCTGCCGGGCCCGGCCCCGACCTCGGTGATGACCAGCAGGTCGGCGGCCGGTTGGTCGGCCAGCCAGGCCGCTTGACGGCGAGCGCGTGCGGGCGAGGCGTGTTGTGTGTTGAACACGAGGACTCGCGCGGCGGTGGCGGACGCCTTGTGCCGAGGTGTGCGGGCGATGAGGGCGAGTTGGTCAGCTGACATGAGCGTGGGTTCTGCTCGTCGTCGAGGACGACCTCACCGAGGCCGTCCAAGCGCCAGTGGAGCCACGAAGCGGATGCCGGCCCTGGCCGACGGACGAATCCGCCGTCCACGTCATCACGCCTGGTGATCCCCGGCGACTGCGAACGGTCTTGGCGGGACAACCGAACGTTACGGCGTTTGGCGGGGCCGCGGCGAGCGTTTCGAAGGTGATCGGCACCTGTCCCTGGCCGGGGGTGTGTGCGATCGCTGCGTTGTATGGTGGCGCGAGCTCTATCTGCGTAGAAGCGGCCGGTTGGTGCCGTGTGTTGGCGTGGCGGGTGCGGAGCGGATGCAGCACCTTGCTGCGCACGAATGAGCGGAGGACGGCTGGACGTGGGGAGCTGCCTCCCCCCGGCGGGGCTCTTGGGTGAGGTAGGGCGTTGCTGGCCTCTGCGGTGTGAAAGACCACCCGCGTACGATCTCGGCAGGTGAAGGCACTTTAGGTTAGCCTTGCCTCATTTGATCGTGCCTTCGGAACGCGGAGGGGCTGTGAACGCGACTCGGACTGGGGTGGAGGTCGCCGCGGGGCGGTCCGCCGCGGAGGCGTTGGAGCCGTTGGCGCGTCGGCTGCGCGCCGCCGCGGACGGCGGGCTCACGCTGGGGATGGCGCCCGACCTGGGCGTCGTCGGCGACGGCTGGATGACCGTGACCGAGTTGGCGACTCCGCCGTACGAACGGCTGTCCGAGATGGTGGCGGCCGTCCAGCACCAGTGGGAGGCGCCGCCGCACGTGGCCGCCGCGTTGTGGTGGAAGGGCGCGTCGTACTGGACGTCGCTGCCGGTCGCGGTCGGTTGGCTTCTGAACCGGCGCGTGCCCCTGCTCACGGCCGACACCGCGCTCCTGCGCAGGTCCGAGCTGACCATGGTGGAGGTGGCGGCGCGGGAGCTTCGGGTCGCCAGCGGTGACGACCTCGGCGAGGTCATCGGCGACACGTTGCTGCGTGGTGTGCATGCGCCGCTGATCGACGCGTTGCACGCGCTGACTCGGGTGGGACGCCGCGGCCTGTGGGGGTCGGTGGCGGAGGCTTTGACTTATCCGATCGTCTCGTTCGGGCAGGAGCTTGGGACGGACGGTTCGGCGGAGGCCGCGGGCGCGCTGCTGCGGTCGATCGGGGCTCCGGTGGACGGGCTGATGGATCTGCCCGCCATGCGGCGCCGTACGTGCTGCCTTTGGGTGACGCTGGGCAAGGACCCCTGCCCTTCCTGTTGTGTCACGGTGAAGGAGCGCTACGCCCATGCGCGGGGGTGAGGTCCTGCGGAGCGCGCTCGTCGGGCAGTGGCGGTGCGCGGCGGTCGGGGCCGTGCTGGCGACCGGGCATCAGGCGGGCGAGGCGCTCGTGCCGGTGCTGATCGGCGTGGTGATCGACGAGGCGATCACGCCGGGTGACGGGCGGGCGCTCCTCGTGTGGATCGCGGTGCTGGCCGCGGCGTTCGCGGGGCTGTCGTACAGCTACCGGTTCAGTTTTCGGCTTGCCGAGCGGGCGTCCGAGCAGGCCGCGCACGAGTTGCGGCTGCGCATCACCCGCCGGACGTTGGACCCGCGCGGCGGTGCGGAGGCGGGGCGGCTGCCGGGGGAACTGGTGAACATCGCCACCGGCGACGCCAAGCGGGTCGGCGCCGTGCACGTGGCGGTGACGGCGGGGATCGCGGCGCTGGCCGGGTTGGTGTTCGGCGGTGTGGCGCTGCTGCGGGTCTCGGTGCCGTTGGGGCTGCTGGTGCTGCTCGGTGTGCCGCCGCTGCTCGGGTTGGCGCATCTGCTGGGGAAGCCGCTGGAGCGGCGCAGCGCCGCCGAGCAGGAGCGCGCCGCGCACGCCTCGGGCGTGGCCGCCGATCTGATCGCAGGGCTGCGGGTGCTCAAGGGCATCCGCGCCGAGCGGGCGGCGGTGGACCGGTACCGGCGTACCAGCCGGGAGTCGTTGGCGGCGACCGTGCGGGCGGCGCGTGCGCAGGCGTGGCATGACGGCGGCATGCTGACGTTGACGGGCGTGTTCATCGCCGTGGTCGCGCTGGTGGGCGGACGGCTGGCGGTGTCGGGGGACATCACGGTCGGGCAGCTGGTGACCGCGGTGGGTTTGGCGCAGTTCCTGCTGACGCCGTTGTCGATTCTGTCGTGGGCCAACGGGGAGTTGGCGCAGGGACGGGCGTCGGCGGCGCGCATCGCGTCGGTGTTGGGGGCTCCGCCTGCGGTGGAGCGGGGTGACGGGGTGCTTCCGGAGCCGGTGCGGGGCGCTGTGCGGCTGCGTGGGGTGTCGTGCGGCGACGGCGTGCTGCGGGGGTTGGATCTGGACGTCGCGCCCGGCGAGATGGTCGGCGTCGTGACCACGGATCCGAGGGCGGCGACGTGGCTGCTGCGTCTGCTCGGCCGTTCCGCCGATCCGGACTCGGGCGCGGTCGAGGTGGACGGGGTGCCGCTGGCGACGCTGGACCCGGCGGAGGTCCGCCGCGCCGTCGTGGTCGCCGAGCACGACGCGGACCTGTTCGAGGGCAGTCTCCTAGAGAATGTCGCGGCCGCGGCCGGCGACGGCGGCGGGGTGCGGGGGGCGATGGTCGCGGCGGCGGCCGACGAGGTCGCCGCGAACCTGCCGCAGGGTGCCGCGACGCTGCTGGCCGAGCGCGGGCGGTCGTTGTCGGGCGGGCAGCGGCAGCGAGTGGCGCTGGCCCGGGCGCTCGCCGCCGACGCGCCCGTGCTGGTGCTGCACGATCCGACCACCGCCGTGGACGCGGTGACGGAGGAGCGGATCGCGCAGGGCCTGCGTGAGGTGCGTCGAGGCCGGACGACGATCGTGGTGGCGACCAGTCCGGCGCTGCTGGCCGCCGCGGACCGGGTGGTGGTCCTGGACGGCGGTGCGGTCGTCGCCGAGGGCTCCCACGCCGACCTCATCCATGAGCATCCGGCGTATCGCGCGGCCGTTCTGTACTGAGGAGGGCCTTGTAGTGACGGTCACGGACGAGCGCGCTCTCGCCGCCCCGGTCGAGGGCGAGCGCGGCGAGGAGCGGGAGCTGCTGCCGACCGCGTCCGGGAAGCGCACCTGGGCGGCGGTGCGGGAGTTGGCGCGACCGCACCGGCGCACGCTGATGGGCGGATTCGCCGCGCTGGTCGCCGCGACCGCTGTGGGGCTGCTCACCGCGCCGGTGCTCGGGCACGTCATCGACCTGGTCGCCGCGGGCCGTCCCGCGTCCGCGCTGACCGCCCCGGCCGTCTGGCTGGTGGTGATCGCGGTGGCGCAGGGGGCGGCGACCGCCTACGGTCTGGGGCTGGTCGCCCGCGCCGGGGAGGGCATGCTGGCGGCGCTGCGCGAGCGGTTCGTGGAGCGGGCGCTGCGGCTGCCGTTGGAGCGGGTGGAGCGCGCCGGGTCCGGCGACCTGACCTCGCGGGTCACCAACGACGTGTCAGTGATCACCTCGGTGGTGCGGGAGGCGGTGCCCGCGCTGGCGCGCTCGCTGCTGACCATCGGGTTGACGATGGTGGCCCTGGCGGTGCTGGACTGGCGTTTCCTGCTGGTGGCGCTGCTGGCCGTCCCCATCCAGGCCCACACGGTCCGCTGGTACGCGCGCCGGGCCGTCCCGTTGTACGCGGCGCAGCGGGTCGCCGTCGGGGCCCAGCAGCAGGAGCTGCTCGGCTCGGTGGGCGGCGCCGCCACGGTCCGCGCGCTGCGGTTGGAGGACGAGCACGTCGGGCGCGTCGCGGCGCGGTCCCGGGCGGCCGTCGACCTGATGCTGCGCGGGGCGCGGCTGTCCACCCGGTTCTACTCGCGGCTGAACCTGGCGGAGTTCGTCGGGCTGTCGGCGGTGCTGGTGACGGGGTTCCTGCTGGTGCGCGGCGGGAGCGTGAGCATCGGCACGGCCAGTGCCGCGGCGCTGTACTTCCACAATCTGTTCACGCCGATCAACGTCGCGCTGGGCCTGGTCGACGACGCGCAGAGCGCCACGGCGGGCCTGGCCCGGCTGGTGGGCGTGGCGGACGCCGCGCCGGCGCCCTCCCCCGTCCGGGACGCGCCAGGGCAGGTCGGCGACGGGTCCGTGCGGGTCAGCGGGGTCGGGTACTCCTATCGGCCGGGTCATCCGGTGCTGCACGACATCGACCTCCACATCGCGGACGGGGAGAAGGTGGCGCTGGTCGGCGCCAGCGGCGCGGGCAAGACGACGCTGGCGAGGCTGATCGCGGGCATCCATCAGCCGGACCGCGGACATGTCGCCGTCGGCGACGGTAGCGGGTCGCGGGGCGACGTGGCGCTGGTGACGCAGGAAGTGCACGTGTTCGCCGGTCCGCTCGCCGACGACCTGCGGTTGGCCCGTCCGGACGCGACCGACGAGGAGTTGCGCGACGCGCTCGCCCGGGTGGGGGCCTTGGAGTGGGCGTTGGCGCTGCCGGAGGGCCTGGACACCGTGGTGGGCGAGAGCGGCCATCGGCTGACCGCAGCGCAGGCGCAGCAGCTGGCGCTGGCCCGGCTGGTGCTGGCGGATCCGCGGGTCGTGGTGCTGGACGAGGCGACGGCCGAGGCGGGCAGCGCGGGGGCGCGGGCGTTGGAGGCGTCGGCCGCCGCCGCGGTCGAGGGCCGGACCGCGCTGGTGGTGGCGCACCGGCTCACCCAGGCGGCGTCGGCCGACCGGATCGTGGTGCTGGACGGCGGGCGGATCGTGGAAGCCGGCGCGCACGACGAGCTGGTGCGCGCCGGCGGCCGGTACGCCCGGCTGTGGCGTGCGTGGTCGGACGGCCGCGACGGCGGCGCCGACGGTTGAGCGGTCACCCCGCCGACGGTCCGTCCATGGCCTCGACGAGGCTGCGCGGCCGCAGGTCGGTCCAGTTCTCCTCGACGTAGGCCAGGCAGGCGTCGCGGGTGTCCTCGCCGAAGACGACCGTCCAGCCCGCGGGCACGTCGGCGAACGACGGCCACAGCGAGTGCTGCCCCTCGTCGTTGACGAGGACGAGGTAGCGGCCCTCGGGGTCTTCGAACGGGTTGGTGCTCATCGGGTGTTCCTCCTCAGGATGTCGGTGAGTTCGTCGGCGAGGCTCTGGACGGTGGCGCGGTCGAACAGTCCCGCGTCGTAGCGCAGCACGCAGTCGACCGGGCCGGGCCCGTGGGGCTCGTAGAAGCTCAGCGTCAGGTCGGCGGTGAGCGCGCCGGTCGGGACGTGCTGGAAGGCGGTCACCCGGTCGTCGGCGGGCACCTCGTGGTGCACCACCATCACCTGCGGCTCCTGCAGGCCGAGCGCGGACGCCGCGCGGGCGAACGGCACGTCCTGCCGTTCGAAGGCGGCCAGGTCGGCGTCCCGGACGCGCGCCAGCAGCTCGGCGAGGTCCGGGTCGCCGCCGGTGTCGGTGCGCAGCAGGACGATGTCGGAGAAGCAGCCGATGAGGTCGGTGAGCGCCTCGTCGTCCCGGCCCGCGACGGGCGAGGCGATGGGCAGGTCGGTGCCCGCTCCGTGCCGGGTGAGCAGCATGGCGAACGCCGCGTGGAGCACCATGAACATGCTCGTCCGGGTGCGGGCGGCGAGCGCGTCGATCGCCTCGTGCAGGTCGGGGTCGAAGGTGAATTCGAGGTGGTCGCCGTGGGGGCGGTGGTCGGGGGAGGGTTCCCGGTCGTACGGGAGCGGGATCCGGCGGGGCATGCCGTCCAGGGTTTCGCGCCAGTACGCCAGTTGCCGCTCCTCCGCCTCGGCGGCGCGTTCCCGCGCCCACAGCGTGTAGTCGGTGTAGGTGACGGGCAGCGGGCTCCACTGCGGTTCGTCGCCGCGGCACCGGGCCTGGTAGGCGATGGTGAAGTCGCGGAACAGCGGTACCAGGGACCATTCGTCCGCGCCGATGTGGTGCATCGCCAGCAGGAGGGCCTGCGCGCCGTCCGGGGCGGTGAGCAGGCGCGCCCGAAGCGGCGGGCGGGCGTCCAGGTCCGCCTTTTCGGCGGCGAGGGCGCGAAGGCCCGCGTCCAGGTCGGGGACGTCGTGTTCTTCCAGTTCCAGGGGCGCGCCGCGGTGGCCGTCGTCGGCGGCGATGGTGCGGAGCGGTTCGTGGCGTTCGGCGAGGTCGGCCAGGGCGGCGGCGACGGCCGCGCGGTCGAGCCCTTCGGAGGGCCGGAAGGCCCATGCCATGTCGTACGGCGCGTCCGGGTTGCGCCGGCGGCGGGTCCGCTGCCATTCCTGCGCGGGGGCGAGCGGGACGACCTGGGGGCGCTCCGCCGCGGGACGCAGCGGCGGCCGCTCGCCGTCGGGGCGCTCGCCTCGGCGTTCGGCCAGGCGTTCGGCGAGGGCGGCGACCGTGGGGGCGTCGAACACGTCGCGCAGGGCGAGCCCGGCGTCCAGGGTCGTGCGGATCCGGCCCAGCAGCCGCATCGCCGACATGGAGTGGCCGCCCAGTTCGAAGAAGTTGTCGTGGACGCCGACCTCCGGCACGTCGAGGACCTCGGCGAACAGGGCCGCCAGCGTGCGCTGCAGCGCGGTCTCCGGCTTGGCCGTCCCGGTCAGCGCCGACCAGTCGGGGGCGGGCAGCGCGCGGCGGTCCAGCTTGCCGTTCGGGGTGAGCGGCAGCGGCCCGTCGAGCACCACCACCGCGGCCGGGACCATGGAGTCGGGCAGCAGCGTCGCGGCGTGGGCGCGGATCTCGGCCGGGTCGAGGTCGCGGGAGCCGGGTTCGGGCACCGCGTAGCCGATGAGCCGGGTGTCGCGCCCGCCGCAGTCGGCGACGACGGCGGCCTGCCGCACGTCGGGGTGCCGGGTCAGGGCCGCGGCGATCTCGCCGGGCTCGATGCGGACCCCGCGGATCTTGACCTGGTCGTCGACGCGGCCGAGGAAGTCGAGGTCGCCGTCCGGGCGCCAGCGGGCGCGGTCGCCGGTGCGGTACATGCGGGTGCCGGGCGGGCCGAACGGGCAGGCGACGAACCGTTCGGCGGTGAGGGCGGGCCGGCCGAGGTAGCCGCGGGCGAGGCCGCGTCCGGTGACGTACAGCTCGCCGGGGACGCCGGGCGGCACCGGGCGCAGCCGCTCGTCCAGCACGAACACCTGGGTGTTGGGGTCGGGCGCGCCGATCGGCACGGCGTCCGTCCAGCCGGGCTCGGCGGGCCACAGCGTGGAGTTCACCGTGGCCTCGGTCAGCCCGTAGGCCGCGAGCAGCCGCAGGTGCCCGGCCCAGCGGGCGATGACGTCCGGCGGGACGGTCTCGGTGCCGACGAGCACGGTGGCGCCTTCGGGCAGGACGCAGTCGGAGGGCAGCGCCGCCACCAGCGACGGCGGCAGGATCGCGTGCGTGATGCCCTGCTCGCGCATGAAGTCGGTCAGCTCGCGGCCCGGCACGCGCGCCTCGTCCGGGACGAGCACCAGCCGGCCGCCGTGGCACAGCGCCATGGTCAGCTCGAAGATCGTCACGTCGAAGCCGATGGAGGCGAACTGCAGCACGCGGCTGTCGGGGGTGAGGCCCATGCGGTCGACGGCGGTGGCGACGAGGCTGCCGATGCCCTCGTGCGGGACGACGACGCCCTTGGGCCGTCCCGTCGACCCGGACGTGTAGATGACGTACGCGGCCTGGTCGAGCGCCACCCAGGGCAGGGAGCCCGGTTCCGGTTGGATGTCGGCGAGTTCGGCGGCCGCTTCGGGGGCGTCGAGCACCACCCGGCGGACGCCGTCGACCTCGGGCACCTTGCCCGCGACCTCCTCGGTCGCCACGACCGCGGCGGCGCGGGAGTCGCCGAGCATGTAGGCGAGGCGGTCGGCCGGATGCGCCAGGTCGAGGGGCAGGAACGCGGCGCCGAGCTTGTTGACGCCCAGCATCACCGCGACCATCTCCGCCGAGCGCGGCACGGCCACGGCGACCACGCTCTCGGCCCGCACCCCGTGCAGGGCCAGCAGCCGCGCCATGCGGTCCGACAGGGCGTCCAGTTCCGCGTAGGTGACGGTGCGGGGGCCGTCCACGACGGCGACGGCGTCGGGGCGTTCGGCCGCGCGCCGCTGGAACATCTCGACGATGGTCTGCTCCGGCACCACCCGGTCGGTGCGGTTGAAGCCGGTGAGGACGCGTTCGCGTTCGTCGCCGACCAGCACGTCGATGTCGCCGACGCGGACCTGCGGGTCGGCGGCCACGGCGGCGACGACGCGGCCGAGCCGCTCCCCCAGCCTCGCGACCGTCGACCGGTCGAACAGGTCCGAGCGGTACTCCAGCACGCACGCGAGCCGTCCGGTGCGCGGGTCCTCGGCGAAGCTGAACACCAGGTCGAACTTGGCGGTGCGGGCCTCGACGGGCTCCGGTCGCGTCTCCAGGCCGGGCAGGGCGAAGCCGGCGGACGCGTTGGCGCGGTAGCCGACCATGACCTGGAACAGCGGGTTGCGGTCGGGCGAGCGGACCGGGTTCAGCTCCTCCACCACGGCCTCGAACGGCACGTCCTGGTGGGAGAACGCGGCCAGGTCGGTCTCCCGGACGCGGGCGAGCAGCTCGGCGAACGTCGGGTCGCCGGACACGTCGGTGCGCAGCACCAGGGTGTTGACGAAGAAGCCGACCAGGTCGTCCAGCGCCCCGTCGGCGCGGCCGGAGACGGGGGCGCCGAGCGGCAGGTCGTCGCCGGCGCCGAGGCGGTGCAGCAGCGCGGCGACCAGCGCGTGGCACACCATGAACATGCTGGCGCCGCCGCGCTGGGCGATGCGGCGCAGCGCCGCGGTGTGGTCCGGGTCCAGGTCGACGGTGTGCTCGCCGCCGGCCATGCCGGGCCGTGCCGGGTGGGGCCGGTCGGTGGGCAGCTCGAGACGCTCCGGCGCGCCGTCCAGGGTCTTGCGCCAGTACGCGAGCTGGCGGGCGGCCAGGCTGTCGGGGTCGGAGCGGTCGCCGAGCAGGGTCTGCTGCCAGAGCGTGTAGTCGACGTACTGGACGGGCAGCGGCTCCCATTCGGGGGCGCGTCCGGCCTTGCGCGCTTCATAGGCGGTGGACAGGTCGCGCAGGAACGGTCCGTCCGACCATTCGTCGGTGGCGATGTGGTGCAGCAGAAGCGCCACGACGTGCTCGTCGTCCGCCAGTCGCACCACGGTGGCGCGCAGCGGCAGGTCGCGGGACAGGTCGAAGCGGCGTCCCAGGACGTCGGCGAGCACGGCGGGCAGCCGCTCCTCGGCGGCCTCGACGACGCGGAACTCGGGGCGGGCGTCCTCGGCGGGGACGACGCGCTGGTACGGGCGGCCCTCGTGGTCGGCGATGAGCGTCCGCAGGGCCTCGTGGCGCGCCATGACGTCGCCGAGGGCGGCGCGGAGGGCGTCCGCGTCGAGCGGACCCCGCAGCCGCATGACCAGCGGGAAGTTGTACGCGGCCGAGGACGCGAGCTGCTCGATCATCCAGAGGCGCCGCTGGGCGGGCGACAGGGGCGGCTCGGCGGGCCGCTCGTCCGCCGGCACCAGGGCGGGGCGCGTGTCGCCGACGGTGGCGGCGGCGCGTTCGGCCAGTTCGGCGACGGTGGGCGCCTCGAACAGGTCGCGGATGGCCAGTTCGGCGCCGAGCGCGGCGCGGGCGCGGCCGATCAGCCGCGTGGCCAGCAGCGAATGGCCGCCCAGGTCGAAGAAGTCGTCGTCGACGCCGACCCGCTCCACGCCGAGCAGCTCGGCGAACAGGCCGCACAGGACCTCCTCGGCGGGCGTGCGCGGCGGGCGGCTCTCGGCGGCGGCGGTGACGGCCGGCGCGGGCAGCGCCCGCACGTCGAGCTTGCCGTTGACGGTCAGCGGCAGGCGCTCCACCGGCACCAGCGCCGCCGGGACCATGTAGTCCGGCAGGCGCTCCTTGAGGTGGGCGCGCAGCGCGGCGGTGAACGCGTCGGCGTCCGCGACCGGCCAGGTCTCCGGGACGACGTAGCCGACCAGGCGCTTGGCCTGGCCCGGCCCGGAGGCGTCGGCGACGACGGCCGCGTGCGCGACCGCCGGGTGCTCCTCCAGGGCGGCGCCGATCTCGGCGGGCTCCACCCGGTAGCCGCGGATCTTGACCTGGTCGTCGGTGCGGCCGAGGAAGTCCAGGTTGCCGTCGGGTCGGCGGCGGACCAGGTCGCCGGTGCGGTACATGCGGTCGCCGGGCGCGCCGAACGGGTCGGCGACGAACCGTTCGGCGGTCAGCGCGGGGCGGCGGTGGTAGCCGCGGGCCAGGCCGACGCCCGCGATGTACAGCTCGCCGGGCGCGCCGTCCGGCACCGGGCGCAGTGCGGCGTCCAGCACGTAGGCGCGGGTGTTCCAGATGGGGCGGCCGACGGTGGGGGTGTCGCTGTCGAGGGTTCCGCCGCCGAGCGTGTTGATCGTGTACTCGGTGGGGCCGTACAGGTTGTAGCCGAACGTGCCGTCGGTGTCGCGCAGCCGGGCCCACACGGTCTCGGTGACGGCCTCCCCGCCCAGCAGGACCAGCGCGGGGCGGTGCCGTCCGGCGTCGGGGTCGTGGTCGAGCAGGCCCTCCTCGATCAGGTGGTGCGCGTAGGTCGGGGTGACGTTGACGACGTCGATGCGGTGCCGGTCGCAGTACGCCACCAGCGCCTCGGCGTCACGGCGCAGCTCCTCGTCGCAGACGTGCACCTCGTGGCCTTCGACCAGCCACAGCAGCTCCTCCCACGACATGTCGAAGGCGAAGGAGACCGTGTGCGCGATCCGCATCCGGCCCGTCTCGCCCGGGCGCCCGGCGCGCACGGACGAGATCGCGGGGCCGAAGATGGCCTCCCTGTGGTTGAGCTGCATGTTGGTCAGGCCGCGGTAGGGCGTCACGACGCCCTTGGGGCGGCCGGTGGAACCGGAGGTGTAGATGACGTAGGCCGGGTGCTCCAGGCGGTCGGGCCGTGTGCGTTCGAAGCCGGGGCGTTCGGCGTCGGTGACGTCGTCGCCGGGCAGGGACGCGAGCGCCTCGACGGCCGCCGGGTCGTCCAGCGCGATCCGGCGCGGCCGGTCGGGCAGCACGGACGCGGCGACGGCGGTGGTGGTCACCACGCAGATCGGGTCGGCGTCGGCGAGCATGCGCGCCAGCCGTTCGGCGGGGTGGTCCAGTTCGAGCGGCAGGTACGCGGCGCCGGTGCGCAGCACCGCGAACAGCGCGGCCACCGTGTCGGCCGAGCGCGGCAGCGCCAGCGCCACCACCCGTTCGGGGCCCGCGCCGTGCGCCAGCAGCAGCCGGGCCAGCCGGTTGATGCGGGCGTTCAGCTCCGCGTAGGTGAGGGTCGCGTCCTTCGCGACGATCGCCACCGCGTCGGGGGTGCGCGCTGCCTGGGCCGCGAGCATCTCCGAGACGGTCTCGTTGGGCAGGGGGCGGCGGGTGGAGTCCCACTCGGCGGCCAGGGCGCGCCGCTCTTCGGGCTCCAGCAGGTCGAGCGCGCCGACGCGGGACGGGGTCGCGCCGTCCAGGCCGTCGACGAGCCGTTCGACGGCGGTGGCGAAGCGCCGCAGCAGGGCGTCGGCGAACGCCCCGTCGATCACGTCGGGGCGGTAGTCCAGCTTCATCCGCACGGGCGTGCCCGGCGTGACGATGAAGGTGATCGGGTAGTGGGTGGCGTCCCGCCCCTCGGCCTCGGCGATGCCGTGCCGGCGCCGCAGCTCGGCCATGTCGTCCTCGTCGCCGAGGTTCTGCAGCACGTAGAGGGTGTCGAAGAGGCGGGCGTGCCCGGACGCCTGCTGGATGTCGCCGAGGCCCAGGTAGTCGTGCGGCATGAGCGCGACGCGTTCGCCCTGGACGCGGCGCAGCAGGTCGGGGACGGTCTCGCGGGGGTCCAGGGCGACGCGGACGGGCACGGTGTTGAGGAACATCCCGATGACGGACTCCACGCGGGGGACGTCCGCGGGCCTGCCGGCCACGGCGGTGCCGAACACCACGTCGCCGCGGCCGGCGGCGTTGGACAGCACCAGCGCCCACGCCGCGCTGAACACCGTGTTGAGGGTCAGGCCGTGGCGGCGCACCGCCTCGTACAGCCGTTCGGTGACGGGGAGCGGCAGTTCGGCCCGGCGGCGTTCGGGGACGACCGGCTCCAGGGCGCGGTCGACGGGGCCGACGAGGGTCGGCTCGTCCAGGCCGGCCAGCGCGTCGCGCCACGCGGCGGCGGCGCGGTCGGCGTCCTGTTCCTTCAGCCACGCCAGGTAGTCGCGGTACGAGCCGGCCGGGGGCAGGCCGGAGTCGTCGCCGCGGCGTTCGTACAGGGCGATGAGCTGTTCGAAGAACAGCCAGGCGGACCATCCGTCCCACAGGATCAGGTGGTGGGTGAGGACGAGCCGGTCGGTGTTGTCGCCGAGCCGGACGAGCAGGATGCGGAACAGCGGGGGCCGCGCCAGGTCGAAGCGGCGTCTGCGGTCGGCCGCCAGGATGTCGTCGACGGCCGCGCGCCGCCGCTCGGCGTCCAGCGCGGACAGGTCGAACTCCTCCAGCGGGGGTTCGGGGCCCGCGGCGATGAACTGCACGGGCTGCCGGAGGCCGTCGCCGGTGAACCCGGCGCGCAGCGCGGTGTGCCGGGCCAGCAGCGCCGCGCAGGCGGCGCGCAGCCGGTCGGCGTCCAGACGGTAGGGGAAGTCGAAGGCGACCTGGGCGGTGTAGACGTCGAGGGCGCCGGTGTCGTAGCTGGAGTGGAAGAAAAGCCCTTCCTGCAGCGGCGACAGCGGCCAGACCTCTTCCACCGGCAGGGGGCTGATCCGCGCCAGGCGGTCGCGTTCCTCGTCGGTCAAAGCGACGAGGGGGGCGGTCGCGTCCGGTCCGCGTCCGTCGGCGGCCTCCCGCGCCGCGGCGGCGAGGGCGGCGGGAGTGCGGTGCTCGAACACCTCCTGCGGGCCGATCGCCAGTCCGGCGCGCGTCGCCCGGCCCGACACCATGACCGTCAGGATGCTGTCGCCGCCCAGCGCGAAGAAGTCGTCGTCGGCGCCGACCTCGTCGAGGCCGAGCACCTCGGCGAAGATGCCGCACAGCAGCCGCTCGCGCTCGGTGCGCGGCGGCCGCGCGGTGCGCGCGGCGGCGGGCGCGGGGGCGGGCAGGGCGTCGCGGTCGAGCTTGCCGCTGGGGGTCAGCGGAAGCTCGTCCAGCACGACGACGTCGGACGGGACCATCGCGTCCGGCAGCGTCCGCGCCAGGAAGGCGCGCAGCTCGGCGGCGTCCAGGCGGGCGCCGGGCTCGGGCACGACGTAGGCGACCAGCCGGGCGCCGCCCGGCCCGTCGTGCCGGTCGACGACGGCGGCGCGCCGCACGCCCGGCCGGTCGGCGATGCGGGCCTCGACCTCGCCGGGCTCGATCCGGTTGCCGCGGATCTTGACCTGCCGGTCGGCGCGGCCGACGTACACCAGCAGGTCGGCACCGTCCAGGTCGGCACCGTCCCAGTCGGCTTCGTCGGACGGGTGCCGTCGGACGAGGTCGCCGGTGCGGTACATGCGCTGCCCGGGCGGGCCGAACGGGTCCGCCACGAACCGCTCGGCCGACAGGGCGGGGCGCCCGTGGTAGCCGTGGGCGAGCTGGGCGCCGCCGACGTAGAGCTCGCCCGTGGCGCCTGGCGGCACCGGCCGCAGGCTGTCGTCCAGGACGTACAGGCGGGTGCCGGCCACCGGTCGGCCGATCGGCACCGCGCCGCCCCGGTGGGAGCCGTCGTACTCCCAGTGGGTCACCTGGATGGTCGTCTCGGTCGGCCCGTACACGTTGTGGACGGGCACGCCGGTCAGCTCGCGCCAGCGGTCGGCGAACGCGCCGGTGAGCCGTTCGCCGCCGCTGAAGACGCGGCGCAGGCCGCGGACCGACTCCAGGTCGCCCGCGTCCAGTGCGGACTGCAGGAACGCCGCCAGCATCGACGGCACCATCGCCATCGTGGTGACGCCGTGCTCGCGGATGAGCCGCCGCAGGTGGGCGGGGTCGCGGTGGCCGCCCGGGCGGCGCACCGGCACGATGGCGGCGCCGGCGCACAGCGGCCAGAACAGCTCCAGCAGCGAGGCGTCGAAGCTCGCCGACAGGTGGTGCAGCACGCGGTCGTCCGCGCCGAGCGGGAACCGTTCGCGCAGCCAGGTGAGCTGGCTGACGATCGCGCGGTGCGGAACGAGCACGCCCTTGGGACGGCCCGTCGAGCCCGAGGTGTAGATCAGGTACGCGGGGTGCTCCGGCCCGGCCGCCGGTTCGGCTGACGGGGCGTCCTCGTCAGCGGCGTGCCGGGCGTCCGGCTCGTCGAGCAGGACGCGGGCGACGCCGTCGACGTCGGGCAGCCGCTCCGCCGCCTCCCGTGTCGTGAGGACCGTGCGGGCGCCCGAGTCGGTGAGCATGTACGTCAGGCGTTCCGGGGGCAGGTCCACGTCGAGCGGAAGGTAGGCGGCGCCCGCCTTCAACGCCCCCAGCAGGGCGACCACCAGGTCGGCCGAGCGCGGCACGGCGACCGCGACGACGTCGGCCGGGCGCGTCCCGGCGCCCCGGAGGCGCCGCGCGACGGCCCTGGCGGCGCGGTCGAGCTCGGCGTAGGTCAGCGGACGGTCCCCGGCGACGGCGGTCGCGTTGGGGGTCCGCGCGGCCTGGGCGGCGACGGCGGCGTCGAGGGTCGGCGCGATCGCCTCCAACGGCTCGGCGGTGAGCGCCGCGCGCGCCCGCTCGTCCGCGGACGGCGGTTCGATCCGCGCGACCGGGCATTCGGGGTCGGCGGCCACCGCCTCCAGGAGCGCCGTCAGCCGGGCGGCGATCCGCTCGGCGGCGGCGGTGTCGAGCCTGGCGGTGTCGTGGTCGATGCGCAGCGCCAGCCTGCGGCCGGGCAGCACGACCAGGGCGAGCGGGTACTGCTCGACGTTGGCGAAGTCGATGTCGGTGACGGCGACGGTGCCCGAGGGGTCGCGCAGGTCCGGCTCCTCGGGGTAGTTCTCCAGGACGACGAGGGTGTCGAACAGGTCCCCCGCCCCGGCGAGCCGCTGGATGCGCGCCAGCCCCAGGTACTGGTGGTCGAGCAGCGCCGACTGCTCGTCCTGGAACCGGGCCAGCGTCTCGGCCGCCGGCTCCCCCGGACGCCACCGCATCCGCACCGGCAGCGTGTTGACGAACATGCCGACCATCGACTCGATGCCGGGCACGTCCGCGCCGCGGCCGGAGACGGCGGTGCCGAACACCACGTCGGTGCGGCCGGTCATCCGGCCGAGCAGCAGGCCCCAGGCGCCCTGCACGAGGGTGCCGAGGGTGAGCCCGTGGCGCCGCGCGCACGCGGCGAGGGCGGCGGTGGCCCGCTCGGACAGCTGGACGCGCACGTCGGCCCTGCGGCGGCTCGGGTCGGGGTCGGCGTCCGCGGCGCCGCGCGGGGGCGGCAGGGTCTCGACCAGGCGGGTCGGCCCCGCCAGGTCGTCGAGCGCCGCGCGCCAGGCCTCCAGCGACGCCTCGCGGTCGCGGCCCGCCAGCCAGGCCAGGTAGTCGCGGTACGGGGTGGCCGGTTCCAGGTCGCCGCGGGCGCCGTCGTCGGCGTGGTCGTCGGCGTGGTCGTCGGCCTTGTAGTAGTGCAGCAGCTCGCGGAGCATGATCTGCACCGACCAGCCGTCCGCCACGATGTGGTGGAACATGAGCACCAGGGAGTGGTGCTCGGGGCCGAGGCGCACGAGCGTGCAGCGCAGCAGCGGCGGGCGTTCGAGGTCGAAGCCGCGCAGCCGCTCCTCGGCGGCGACGGCGGCGGCGCGCGCCGTGCGTTCGCCCTCGTCCAGGCCGCTCAGGTCGATCAGCCGCCAGGGCAGGTCGGGCCGGTCGCGCGGGACGAACTGCACCATGCGGCCGTCGTCCAGCCGGGCGAACCCGGCGCGGAGCGGGGCGTGGCGGTCGAGCACGGCCTGGGCAGCGCGGCGCAGCGCCTCCGGGTCCAGGCGTCCGCGCAGCTCGATGACGTGCTGGACCACGTAGACGCTGCCGGACGCCCCGTCGACGAGCGCGTGGTAGAAGAACCCCTCCTGAAGCGGGGTGAGCGGGAGGATCTCCTCGATGTCCCCGGCGAGGCGGGTCAGCCGGTCGACGTCCTCCCGCGTCGGCCGGATCAGCGGTTCGGCGTCGGCCGCGGGCGCCGCCGTCCGGGCGGTGTCGGAGGCCGCCGCCGCGAGCGCGGCGACGGTGCGGTGGCGGAAGACGTCGCCGGCCGACAGCGCCAGCCCGGCGGCGCGGGCGCGGATGAGCACCTGGATGGCCAGGATGCTGTCGCCGCCGAGCTCGATGAAGTCGTCGTCCACGCCGACGTCCGACACTCCGAGCACGTCGGCGTAGATGCCGAGCAGGAGCTCCTCGCGCGCGTCGCGGGGCGGGCGGGCGGGGGCGGTGCGGCGGGAGGAGGCGAGTGCGGTGTAGTCGGGCGCGGGCAGGGCCTCGCGGTCGAGCTTCCCGCTGGGCAGCACCGGCAGCGCGGTGAGCGGCACGAACGCCGCGGGGACCATGTAGTGGGGCAGCTTCTCGCGCAGGTAGGACCGCAGCGTGTGCATGAGCGCGCCCACGTCGCGGAAGCCCGACGGCGTGTTGGCGTACGCCGTGGGCGGGTCGAGGTCGTCGTCGCGAGGCCGGTAGATCGGGCCCGGGTCCACCCCGGCGGCGGCGAACACCACGTCGACGGCGCCGTCGGTCCTGCCGCCGGTCCAGGTGGCCTCCACCGTGTAGCCGAACTCCTCGCCGATGGCGTGGAAGGCGTCCGGGTCGACGCCGTCGGGCGCCGGCGCGTCGGGCCACAGGGTCCGCAGCGCGTTCAGGTCCGGGGTCAGGCGGGCGTTGGGCACGCCGGTGAGCCGCAGCAGCGCGGGGCCCTCGGACAGCCGGTCCGCGAGCGCCGGCAGGTCGGGGACGTCGGTGCCCCAGCGCAGGTCGAGGGCGGACGGCGCGGCGGGGTGCGGACGGGTGCTCAGGACGACGTCATAGCGGTACCGGCTCAGCTCGTTGTGGTGCCGGGCGCGCTTGATGCGCACGTCGACGCCGCGCACGTCCTCGAGAGTGCGCGCCAGCGACGCGAAGAAGTCGGGGTCGAGCAGCAGCTCGCCTTCCCAGCGCACCGCCTGCTCGACCGCCGCGCGCGCGTCGCGCACGGCGGACGGATCGAGCCGTCCGCCGCGCCGGGCGACCTCCACGGCGGCGCGCAGGCACCGCAGCAGCCGCAGGTTGCGCACGTCCCCGACGAACACGCTGCCTCCGGGGGCGAGCAGGTCCACCGCGGACCGCAGCACCTGCACGAGGTAGTCGGCGCTGGGGAAGTACTGCACCACCGAGTTGACGACGATCGTGTCGAAGTACCCGCGGGGCAGGTCCTCGACGTCGTGCGCGGGCTGGGCCCGCAGCTCCACCCTGTCGGCCAGCTCGGGCACGGCGCGCACCCGGCGCCGCAGCCCCTCGACGGCCTCCTCCGACAGGTCGGTGCCCCAGTACGCCTCGCAGTGCGGCGCGACGCCGGAGAGGATCAGGCCGCTGCCGACGCCGATCTCCAGCACCCGGCGCGGCCGCAGGGCCAGGACGCGGTCGACGGTCGCGTTCCGCCACTCCCGCATCTCCTCCAGCGGGATCGGCGTGCCGTCGTAGGTGCTGTTCCATCCGGCGAAGCTCTCCGCGAGACCGCCGTCCCCGGTTCCCACGGCCGAGTAGAGCAGTTCGTGCACCTGCTTCCACTCGTCGAGCTGCCGGCGCTCGCGGTGCTCGTCGCGGCGGGCGCGCGGCCCCGCGGCGGGGACGACGTAGGCGACCAGGCGGCGGTCGCCCGGCCGGTCCTCGCGCACGGCGACCGCCGTCTGGGCGACCGCGGGGTGGCCGCCGAGGACGGCCTCGATCTCGCCGGGCTCGACGCGGAAGCCGCGGATCTTCACCTGGTCGTCGGCGCGTCCGACGAACTCCAGCTGGTCGTCCTCCGGGCGCCGCCGCACCAGGTCGCCGGTCCGGTACAGCCGTCCGCCCGGCGGGCCGAACGGGTCGGCGACGAACCGCTCGGCGGTCAGGCCGGGGCGGTTGAGGTAGCCGCGGGCCAGGCCCGGGCCGCCGAGGTACAGCTCCCCCGTCACGCCCGGCGGGACGGGGCGCAGGGCGTCGTCCAGCACGTAGGCCCGGGTGCCGGGGTCGGCGTACCCGATCGGCACCGTGGAGCCGGGCGGCGGGTCGTCGGGGCATTCGCCGAGCGTGGAGTTGACGGTGGCCTCGGTCGGGCCGTAGGCGTTGAACATCCGCCGCCCCGGCGACCAGCGGGCGACCAGCTCCGCGGGCACCCGTTCGGTGCCGGCCAGCAGCGTGGAGTCCAGCGGCAGCGTGCAGTCCTCCGGCATCGCGGCCAGCAGCGCGGGCGGCAGGATCATGAAGTTGACGTCGTGCGCGTGGGCGTACTCCGACAGCTCCGGGCCGGGGACGCGGCGCTCCGAGGGAGCGATCACGAGCCGCCCGCCCGACAGCAGCCCCAGGCACAGGTCCCAGAACGCGACGTCGAAGCTCGGCGAGGCGAACTGCAGGACCCGGCTGTGCGGTCCGACGCCGAGCCGCTCGGTCTGCGTGGCGACGAGCTTGGCGACGCCGGAGTGCGTCACCACGACGCCCTTGGGGCGGCCCGTGGATCCGGAGGTGTAGATGACGTACGCGGCGTTGCGGACGTCGAGCGCGACGTCGGGGTCGGACTCCGGGCGGGCGTCCAGTTCGGCGACCACGGCCGGGTCGTCCAGCAGCAGGCGCGGCATGCCCGCGGCGTCCGGGACGGACTGCGCCAGTGCGCCGGTGGTGACCAGGCAGACGGGGGCGGCGTCGGCCAGCATGAAGGCGAGGCGCTCGGCCGGGTAGTCGGGGTCGAGCGGCAGGTAGGCGCCGCCCGCCTTGAGCACCGCCAGCTCGGCGATGATCATGTCCGGGGAGCGCGGCAGCGCCAGCGCCACGACCCGCTCGGGCCCCACGCCGCGTTCGGCCAGGGCGTGCGCCAGCCGGTTCGCCCGGGCGTTCACCTCGGCGTAGGTGAGTTCGACGTCCTCGAACACCAGCGCCACCGCGTCCGGGGCCGACCGGACGCGTTCCCGGAACATCTCCGGCAGCGTCGCCGACGGCACCGAGCATTCGTTTTCCTGAGTCACGACCGCACCTCCGACACGGACGAGTTCGCCTGCTCACCGCTGTGACCGGGTCGGCACCGCGCCCCGACCCGGTCGGCCCGTGCACCGGGGGTCAGCCCGTGCCGTTCAGCAGCGGCACCATCCGGTCGATGGCGTACGGGATGCTCAGCACCGTGTTGAAGGAGACGGCCGCGCCGACCGGGTTGTACGGCACGAACACCACGCGGTTCTCCTTGACGACCTTCAGGCCCTTGTAGACCTTGTCGCCCTCGACGGTCTTGCGGGCGTCGGGCACGGAGGTGAGGAAGACCAGCCGGTCGGCGTCGAGCAGGTCGGCCCGCTCGGACCCGATCACCGCGGCCTGCTCCTTGCCCGCGGCCTTGGCGATCTCGTCCGGGACCTTCATGCCGAGGCCCTTCATGAACTCGACCTTGGCGTCGCCCGGGCCGAACACGGCGTACTGGCCGGGCTTGAACGGGTCGGCGATGGCGAACGTCTTGCCGACCAGCTGCGGGTTCTGCCGCCGCGCCGCGGCGAACCGCTGGTCGACCTCGGCGATGAGCTTCTTGGCCTGCTCCTCCTTGCCGAGCGCCCGCCCGATGATCAGGGTCGACTCCTGCCACGGCATGGCGTAGTCGTCGTACTCGGGCGACTGCGCGACGGTCGGCGCGATCTTGGAGAGCTGGCCGTACTGCTCCTTGGTGATGCCGGTGTAGAGGGCGAGGATCAGGTCGGGCTTGAGCGCCGCGATCTTCTCCATCTTCAGGTCCTCGCGCTGGCCGACGACGGTGGGCGCGGTGCCGCCCCACTTGTCGGCGCTCCAGGGGTACTTCTCGACGCTCAGGCCGAGGCCGGTGAACTCGACGACGCCGACGGGCTTGACGCCCAGCGCCAGCACCGCGTCCTGGTCGGTCCAGCCGACGGTGACGACCCGCTCGGGCGGCGCCTTGATCTCGGTGGTGCCGTACTTGTGCTCGATGCGGACGGGGGCGGCCCCGCCGGCGGCGGCCTCGGCGTCGCCGTCGGAGTCTCCGCCGCAGGCGGACAGGCCGAACGCGGACAGCAGGACGGCCGCCAGCGCCAGGACGAGTCTTCTGGCGAGCGACGGACCGGTGCTCGCAAGCGATGTGGGGGACATCGACTCCCTTTCGGAATCGTGGTTGCGCCGGGCACGGCGGAACACGCGGGGCGGCCCGGCGTCGGCGATACTAAGGTAAGCCTTGCCTAATCACAAGGCCCTGCACGCTGTCGCGGCCGCAGGTAAGGTATGGCTCACCTAAGCTCATCGATAGGTCATCGATCGTGGCCGTACCCCCGGACAGGTTGGGATCAATGGCGGGAGACAACCGTGCCGCCCGGCCGGCGCTGCTGGCCGCGGCGCTCGCGCTGCTCGGCGCGCTGTGCCTGCTGTCGATCGCGGTGGGCAGCCGCCAGATCCCCCTGGACGAGGTGGTGCGGGCGCTCACCGGGCCGCGCGACACCGAGGTCGCGACCATCGTCTGGGACGTGCGCCTGCCGCGGACCGTGCTGGGCGTGCTCGCCGGCGCCGCGCTCGGCCTCGCCGGGGCGGTCATGCAGGGCCTGACCCGCAACCCGCTCGCCGACCCGGGCCTGCTCGGCGTCAGCGCGGGCGCCGCGTTCGCGCTGATGCTGGCGGTCGCGGTGGCGGGAATCACGTCACTGCACGGTTACATCTGGTTCGCCTTCGCCGGGGCAGTCGTCGCCGGCGTCGCGGTGTATGTGCTCGGCGGGCTCGGCCGGGGCGGGCAGACCCCGGTGAAGCTCGCGCTCGCCGGCATCGCCGTCACCTTCCTGCTGGAGTCGATCACCCGCGGCGTCTCGCTGGTCGACCCGCAGGTGCTCAACCGGTACCGGTTCTGGTCGTCCGGGTCGCTGGCCGGGCAGAACACCGCGCTCATCGGGCAGGTGCTCCCTTTCCTCGCGGTCGGCGCGGTGCTGGCGCTGAGCCTGGCGCCCGCGCTGAACAACCTCGCGCTGGGCGACGACGTGGCCGCCTCGCTCGGCCGGCGGCTGCGGCTGGTCCGCGCGCAGGGCGCGGTCGCGGTCACGCTGCTGGCCGGCGCCGCCGTCGCGGTCGCGGGCCCGATCGTCTTCGTGGGGCTGGTCGTCCCGCACGCGGTGCGCGCCGTCAGCGGACCCGACCAGCGGTGGCTGCTGCCGCTCACCGCGCTCGTCGCGCCCTGCCTGCTGCTGGCCGCCGACATCGTCGGACGGGTGGCGGCCCGTCCGCAGGAGGTCGACGTCGGCGTCGTCGCCGCGTTCCTCGGCGCGCCGTTCTTCATCGCGCTGGTCCGCCGTCGCCGCCTGGCCGAACTGTGAGCCGTCCATGAGCCTCATCGAACTGACCCGGTCGGGCGGACGCACCGCGGTGCGGCTGACGCGTCCGCCGGTGTCGGCCGTCGTGCGGCCCCGGCTGCTGGCGACGTGCCTGGGCCTGGCCGCCGCGACGTTCCTCGTGCTGTGCCTGGGGCTGGGCTCGGGCGACTACCCGCTCAGCCCGCAGGAAGTCGTCCCGGCGCTGTTCGGGGCGGGCGACGGCGGGACCGTGCTGGTCGTCCGGGAGCTGCGGCTGCCGCGGGCGCTGGTCGGGCTGCTGGCGGGCGCCGCGTTCGGCCTGTCGGGCGCGATCCTGCAGACGCTCACCCGCAACCCGCTGGCCGCGCCCGACATGCTCGGCATCACCCAGGGCGCGGGCGCCGCCGTGGTCGGCGGCATCGTGCTCGGCCTGGGCTCCGGGCTGGGCGCGCAGACCCTCGGACTGGCCGGGGCGCTGCTGACCGCCCTGCTCATCTACGCGCTGGCGTGGAACCGCGGCACCACCGGGTTCCGCATCGTGCTCGTCGGCATCGGCGTCAACTGGATGTGCGCCGGCGCCACCCAGTACCTCATCGTCAGGGCGAAGGAGTTCGAGGCGCAGCAGGCCGTGGGCTGGCTGGTGGGCGACCTCAACGGCAGGAGCTGGGAGAGCGTCCGCCCGCTGGCCGTCGCGCTGGCCGTGCTCGTGCCGCTGGCGCTCCTGCTCGGGCCGTGGCTGCGGGCGCTGCAGCTCGGCGACCAGGTGGCGGGAGGACTCGGCGTGCCGGTGCAGCGGGCGCGGCTGGCGCTGCTGTGCGTCGCCGTCGGGCTGGTCGCGTTCGCCACCGCCGGGGCCGGGCCGGTGGCGTTCGTCGCGCTGGCCGCGCCGCAGATCGCGCTGCGGCTGGCCGGCGCCGCCCGGCCGCCGCTGACCGCGTCCGCGCTCGCCGGGGCGCTGATCGTCCTCGGCTGCGACCTGGTCGCGCAGCGGATGTTCGCCGACCTGGAGCTTCCCGTCGGCGTCGTCACCGGCGTGTTCGGGGCGCCGTTCCTGCTCTGGCTGCTCGCCCGGGCCAACCGCACCGGCTCTGGAGGCTGAACCGTGACATCCACGTCCATCCGCACGCGCGACCGCGCCGGCGGCGCCGACCGGTCCGAGCCCGACCTGCGCGCGAGCGGGCTCCGGCTGTCCTACGACGACCGCGTGGTGGTCGACGGGCTCGACCTGGTCGTGCCGCCGGGGCGGATCAGCGTCATCATCGGCGCCAACGCGTGCGGGAAGTCCACGCTGCTGCGCGCGCTTGCCCGGCTGCTGACGCCGCGCGGCGGCGCCGTGCACCTGGACGGCCGCGCCATCCACACCATGCCGACGCGGCAGGTGGCGCGGCGGCTGGGCATCCTGCCGCAGTCGCCGGTCGCGCCGGAGGGGCTGACGGTGGTCGACCTGGTCAGCCAGGGCCGCGCCCCGCACCAGACCTGGTGGCGGCAGTGGTCGTCCGCCGACGAGGAGGCGGTGACCGCGGCGCTGCGCGCGACCGGGATGCTCGAGCACGCCGCGCGCCCGGTGGACGAGCTGTCGGGCGGGCAGCGGCAGCGCGCCTGGATCGCCATGGCGGTGGCCCAGGGCACCCCGATCCTGCTGCTGGACGAGCCGACCACCTACCTCGACCTCGCCCACCAGGTGGACGTGCTCGACCTGGTCGTGGACCTGAACCGGCGCGAGCACCGCACGGTGGTCATGGTGCTGCACGACCTGAACCAGGCGTGCCGGTACGCCGACCACGTCATCGTGATGAAGGCGGGCGCGATCGTCGCCGAGGGACCGCCCGCCGAGGTGGTCGACGCCGACCTGGTCGAGGACGTGTTCGGGCTGCGCTGCCACGTCGCCACCGACCCCGTCAGCGGGACGCCGCTGGTCATCCCGATGGGCCGTCACCACGGCGCGCCCGCCGAAGCGGACGGATCCGCGGACAGGGCCGGCGACGTTGCCGGTGACGGGGCCGGTGACGGGGCCGGTGACGGGGAGCGCGCCTCGTCCGGCGGACGCACGGCGTCTTGACCGTCCGCCGGACGACACCACCGCCATAGCGTGGACGGGGCGCCTCCTTCGCGCCGCGAAGGAGGCGCCCCGCTTCGGGCCTGCGTGTCAGCTCTGCATGGCGTAGGAGTCGCTGCGCGCCGCCTGCAGGCGCTCCGCCACCGATTCGGTGATCTCCCCGGCGCGGATGGCGGTGTTGGACAGCAGCGTCGAGCCGATGCCGTGGGTGTGCTCGGTGGCGCCCTGCAGGTACAGGCCGCAGCGCATCGGGGGCGTGGTGGCGATGCGGTAGTCGCGTTCCACGCGCAGACCGCCTTCGGGACGCCGCAGGCAGTACTCGCCGGCCTCGCCGAGCAGTGTCAACGGGTCGCACGGCCGGTATCCGGTCGCGTAGACCAGGGCGTCGGCCTCCAGGACGGTGCGTTCACCGGTCGGCAGGAACTCCACCGTCGCGTGCACCGCCGCCGCGTCGGCCCGGACGTCCACGACGCGGGAGGTGTTCATGATGCGCAGCCGCTGCCTGCCGTGCACCTTCTCCTGGTAGTAGCGCCGGTACAGCTCGTCGATGAGGTCCAGGTCGACCACCGAGTAGTTGGTGGAGCGGTGGTAGTCCATCAGCGTCCGCTTCACCTCCTCCGGCGCGGTGAAGAAGTGGTCGACGGCGTCCGGGTCGAAGATGCGGTTGGCGAACGAGCTGTCGTCGGCGGGGGTGTAGCCGTACTTCGCGAACACCGCGCACACCTCGGCGTCGGTGTACGTGCGGTGCAGGTAGTCGGTGACCTCGGCGGCGCTCTGTCCGGCGCCGACCACGAGCAGGCGGCGGGGGTCGCGCAGCGAGGACACGCGATCGAGCAGTTCCGCGCTGTGCCAGATCCGCTCGCCGGCGACCGCGCCGTCCGGCAGCACCGGTTCCAGGCCGACGGCGATGACCAGGTTGCGGGTGCGGCGCGTGGTGAGCTCGTCCGAGGAGCCGCCCTGCCGCACCAGCACGTCCAGGTGCTCCACGGCGCCGTCGACGACGACGGGGGTGACGGCGACGACCTCCGAGCCGTACTCCACCTGGTCCGCGAAGGCCGAAGCCGCCCACTCCAGGTAGTCGTGGAACTCGGCGCGCGAGGGGAACAGCGTCTTGTGGTTGATGAAGTCGACCAGCCGCCCGCGCTCGTGCAGATAGCTCAGGAAGCCGAACCCGCTCGCCGGGTTGCGCATCGTGACCAGGTCCTTCAGGAAGGACACCTGCATGGTCGTGCCCTCGATGAGCATGCCGCGATGCCAGCCGAACGCCGGTTGCCTCTCCAGGAACACCGCGTCCACCGTCTGCCCGGTGCGTTCGCGGTGCTCGCGCAGCGCGATCGCCAGGGCGAGGTTGGACGGGCCGAAGCCGATGCCGACGAGATCGTGGACGTGCATGTCCGAGGGGGGCATGGACGGGCGCCTTTCCAGTATCGGACAGATGGATGAGAGTGTTAGGTTAGCCTCACCTAATTGAGGTGAGCCTAACCTGTCCAGAATCTCCGGCACAAGGAGGCCGCATGCGGGTCGTGATGTTCGGCTACCAGACGTGGGGGCACCGCACGCTCCAGGCGCTGCTGGAGTCCGAGCACGACGTCGTCCTGGTCGTCACCCACCCCAAGAGCGACCACGCCTACGAGAAGATCTGGGACGACTCGGTGGCCGACCTCGCCGCCGAGCACGGCGTCCCGGTCCTCCTGCGCAACCGCCCGGACGACGAGGAGCTGCTGACCCGGCTCAAGGAGGCCGACCCCGACCTCATCGTCGCCAACAACTGGCGCACCTGGATCCCGCCGCAGGTCTTCAACCTGCCCCGGCACGGCACGCTCAACATCCACGACTCGCTGCTGCCCGCCTACGCCGGCTTCTCCCCCATCATCTGGGCGCTCATCAACGGCGAGAAGGAGGTGGGCGTCACCGCGCACATGATGAACGAGGAGCTCGACGCCGGCGACATCGTGGTGCAGCGCGCCGTCCCGGTCGGCCCGACCGACACCGCCACCGACCTGTTCCACCGCACCGTCGACCTGATCGGCCCGATCGTCACCGAGGCGCTGGCGCTCATCGCGTCCGGCCGCACCGACTTCACCCCGCAGGACCGCTCGAAGGCCAGCTTCTTCCACAAGCGCTCCATCGAGGACAGCCGCATCGACTGGACCTGGCCCGCCGAGGACATCGAACGGCTCGTCCGCGCGCAGTCCGACCCGTACCCGAACGCGTTCACCTACTACAAGGGCGAGCGCATCCGCGTGATCAAGGCGTCGGTGTCCAAGGGCATCTACGGCGGCACCCCGGGACGGGTGTTCATCCGCGAGGGCGACGGCGTGGTCATCGTCGCCGGGGCGGAGGCCCGGCGCGGCCGCAGCCACGGCCTGGTCATCGAACGCGTCCGCACCGACGACGGCACCGAGCTGCCCGCCACGGAGTACTTCCGCACCATGGGCGGCTACCTCACGGACCGGCCATGACCGACGTCGTCGAGGCGCTGCGCGGCGAGACGGGCGCCATGGCGGAGCTGCTGTCCGAGCTGATCCGCATCCCCAGCGTCGGCGGCTCGGACGCCGAGGTGCGCATCCAGGAGCGCCTGGCCGCGTGGATGCGCGACGAGGGGCTCGAGGTCGACCACTGGCCGATCGACGTGGACGCGGTCGCCGCCGAGGACGCCTTCCCCGGCATGGAGGCGCCGCGCACGCGGGCGTGGGGGCTGGTCGGCCGCCTGCCCGGCACCGGCGGCGGCCGCTCGCTGATGCTCAACGCCCATGTCGACGTCGTCCCGCCCGGCGCCTTGGACGCCTGGACCGAGGACCCGTTCGGCGGCCGCGTCGCCGGCGACCTGGTGTACGGGCGGGGCGCGTCCGACATGAAGGGCGGGCTGGTCGCCGCGCTGTTCGCGGTGCGGGCGCTGCGCCGCGCGCGGCCGCGCGGGGACGTGCTGGTCGCGTGCGTGGTCGGCGAGGAGGACGGCGGGCTCGGCTCCTACGCCCTGCTGCGGCGCGGCTGGCGGGCCGACGCCTGCGTCATCCCCGAGCCGACCGGCCTGGACGTCGTGCCCGCCAACGCCGGCGCGCTGACGTTCCGGCTGCGCGTGCGGGGCCGCGCCGCGCACGCCGCCCGCCGCGACACCGGGGTCAGCGCGGTGGAGCGGTTCTGGCCCGTCTTCGCCGCGCTGCGCGACCTGGAACGCCGCCGCAACGCCGACGTCGACCCGCTGATGCGGCGCTGGACGCTGCCGTACGCGATCGAGATCGGGACGGTGCGGGCGGGCGACTGGTCGTCCACGGTGCCCGACGAGCTGGTCGCCGAGGGCCGGATCGGCGTGGCCCTCGGCGAGTCGGAGCAGGCGGCGCGGCGCGCGCTCGAGCAGGCGGTCGCCGACGCCTGCGCCGGCGACGACTGGCTGCGCGACCACCCCGTCGAGGTCGAATGGTGGGGCGGCCGGTTCGCCTCGGCGCGCCTGCCCGCCGACGCCGACGGCCTGCTGGAGCGTCTGCGCGACGCGCACACCCGCGTGACGGGCCGCTCCCCCGACGTGTGGGGCGCGCCGTACGGCAGCGACCTGCGGCTGCTCACCGGGCTCGGCGGCATCCCGGCCGTGCAGTACGGGCCAGGCGACGTGGCCCGCATGCACGGCCCGGACGAGTGCGTGTCGGTCCGCGATGTCGCCGTGGCCGCGCAGACGCTGGCGGCCTTGGCGCTCGCCGGGTAGCCGGCGTCGGGCTCAGGCGCCCGCCCCGCGGATCTCGGCCCTCAGGCCCGCCGGGAGGCCGGTGAGGGTGGCGCGGCCGTCGGCCTCCACCCGGGCCGACAGCACGGCCGACCCCACGCGGATGTTGTCGACCGCCAGCTCTCCGAACCCGGGCGCCGGCGACAGCGCGACCCGCCCGGCCGGGACGTCGACGTCCAGGCCGAGCAGCGCGGTGACCAGCGCCGGGGAGACCGCGGCGGCCCACGCCTGCGGGCTGCACGCCGTCGGGTACGGCACCGGCGGCGCGCTGGAGTCCTGCCCGCCGAACAGCTCGGGCAGGCGGTGGCCGAACGCCGGGGCGGCGCCGACGAGTCCGCGCGCGAACCGCAGCGCGGTCTCGGGGTGGCCGCTGCGCACCAGGCCGAGGATCGCGATGGCGGTGTCGTGCGGCCACACCGATCCCAGGTGGTACGACAGCGGGTCGAAACCGGCGGCGCGCGGCGTCAGCGTCCGCAGGCCCCAGCCGGAGTCCAGCTCGGTCAGCCGCGCGGCGACCGCCGCCTCCTCCTCCGCGGTGAGCAGGCCGGTGCCGAGCAGATGGCCCATGTTGGACGCCACGCCGTCGACCGGGCGGCCGTCGCCGTCCAGCGCGATCGCCGGGTACGCGCCGTCGGGGTCGTCCACCCAGAACCGGGCGCGGAACCGCTCGGCCAGGTCGGCGGCCCAGCGGCGCCAGCGGTCGGCGCCGGGGCGGCCGAAGGCGTCCAGCAGGTCGGCGCCGAGCACGGCCGCCTGGTAGGAGTACGCCTGGACCTCCGACAGCGCGACCGGCGGGCGGGCCAGCCGCCCGTCGGCGTGCTGCACGCCGTCGGCGGAGTCCTTCCAGCCCTGGTTGGTCAGCCGGTCGGCCGAGCCGACGTAGGAGACGAACTCGTCGAACGTGCCGAGCCACTCCAGCGCGCGTTCCACGTTGGGCAGCAG
Organism: Actinomadura rubrobrunea NBRC 15275; assembly: GCF_001552235.1. NCBI lineage: Bacteria > Bacillati > Actinomycetota > Actinomycetes > Streptosporangiales > Thermomonosporaceae > Actinomadura > Actinomadura viridilutea. Next base: position 41,459 of record NZ_BCQU01000011.1, read on the forward strand.
GGCGGCGACCTCGTCGTCCGGCATGCCCCAGCGCCGGGCCTCGGCGAGCGTGACGACGAACAGGGAGGTCGCGTCGACCGTGCCGTAGTAGACCGGCGGCAGCCAGGTGGCGGCGTCGCCGGGACGCAGCTCGTGCGGGATCTTGCCGGGCGCCTCCTCGGTGGCCGGATCGCGGCGCGTGCCCTGGTGGCGGGCCAGCGCGCGCAGCGTCCCCGCGGCCAGCTCGTAGCCGAGCGGCAGCGCCAGCCGCGCCGTCCACAGCGCGTCGCGTCCGAAGAGCGTGAGGTACCAGGGGCTTCCGGCGGCGCAGTAGATGTCGTCGCCGGAGGCGAGCAGCAGCGCGCCCAGGTCGGCGACGCCCTGGGCGACGAGCCGGTCCAGCCGGTCGTCGCCCGACCGGACGGTCAGCGGCGCGTCCGCCCACGGCGCCGGGCCGGACGGCGGCGCCGGCCGGAACCCCGGCGTGTCCGGGGGCGTGGCGCGGACGGTGATGGTCGTGGTGAACGACTCCCCCGGCGCCAGCGACACCTCGGCGTGGGTGCGGCCTTCCAGGCGGACCGTGTGGCCGTCCGGTCCCTCCCATTCGACGCCGTCGTCCAGCGGCATCTCGGGAAGGCCGGGATCGTCCCCGGACCGCACGGCGCTGATGGACGCCAGGTCGCCGGCCACCGCGACCCGCAGGGTCGCGGTGGCCGGGGCGTCCCCGGTGTTGCGCAGGACGATCCGCTCCGTGCCGCCGTCGGGGACGGCGGCACGGAAGCGTTCGACCGCCAGCGGACCGGCGGACGCGGTGAACCGGGCGCCGTTCGCGCCGTGCGGCCCCGCCTCGGCCGGCTCGGGCTCGCGTCCGTCGACGGTCACCACGAAGCGCGACAGCACCCGCCGCTCGGCGACGTACAGGCCGTCGACGCCGCCGGCGACCTGGCCGCTCGGCGGCGACAGCCATATCGCGGGCGCCGCCACGCAGGTGATGTGCTCATGGACAGCGGGCTGAACGGGCTGAGGCAAGGGACACTCCCGTCGGTATCAGCGAAGGGTGATCACGAGGGTGGAGGCGCCGCGGCGCGCTCCGGCGTCGACGACGACCTCGGCGCCGCGCGCGGTGTTCCGCACGCTGTAGGCGACGCTCCGGCCGTCGAGGGTCACGGACGCGACCTTGGCGCCGGACGGCAGCACGTGGCCGATCCGCAGCGCGACGCCGTCGAGCCGCGCCGTGTTCACCACGGTGCGCAGCGTCTTGCCGCGGGACTCGGCGGCGACGTCGACCGAACCGGAGCCGAGGCGGATCGACCGGCCCGCCACCCGGGACTGGCCGGGCGGGATCTGCGGCACGACCTCCAGCCGGTTGCGGCCCATGTCCGGGTCGACGCCGAGCTGCTGCCGCACGACCGGCCACAGCGTCCCGTACGCGCCCCAGGCCTGCAGCACCATGGAGCGCTCGGTGAGCTTGCGGTCGATGTTGGCCGGGTCGAAGTCCGGGCTGGGGGCGGTCTCCGGCATGGCGCCCGGCATCTCGTACACGTCGGGGTCGAGCTGGATGCGGGCGTTGGCCGTGGTGTAGCGGCGCTGCTGCGCGAGCCGTCCGAAGTTCCCCTCGGCGACGGCCATGATGCCGGTGCCGAGCGAGTAGATGACGCGTTCGCTCTGCACGGTCGAGACCGCGCTGTCGCAGGACGGCCCCTTGTTGCCGCCCTCCGCGGAGGTCGGGCCCGTCCCGGTGTGGTACAGGCCGAACTCGCCGGTGTAGCACTCCTCCTCGCGCTTGGCGAGCGCGACGTGGGCGCGCTTGTCATCGGCGAGCGGCCGCGTGACCTGGCCGGGGCGGACGAGCTGGGCGTCCATGGGCGTCACGCCGATCCAGTGCCGCTGGAACAGCTTGGCGTTGTCGTTGGCCGGGTCGTTCGGGTCGTCGATGGAGTCGGCGTACTGGTCGGTGTCGCCGCCCTTCCACCAGGTCTTGTCGAACGCCTTCTCCATGCGGGCGGCGCGCTCGTCGGCCCACCGGGCGGTCGCGGTGTCGTTCTTGGCGCGGGCCAGGTCGGCCAGGTCGCGCAGGCCGCGGATGGTGTAGACGTTGTTGTCGAGCTTCTCCTCGCCCATGCCGGTGCGCTCGACGTTGCCGAGCCCCTCCGGCCAGCCGTCGCCGTCCTTGTCGAGCTTCTCGGTGACGTACCGCATGTTGCGGACGGTGAAGTCGTACATCTCGTCAAGGAAGCGGCGGTCGCCCGTCCACCGCCACACCAGCGCCACCGCGCTGGGGAACTTGGCGGTCTCGTCGGTGTTGCCCTTGTCGTCGTTGGCGCCGAAATACACCGACCCGTCGGAGACCACCTCGTGCACGACCTTGCCGCTGCGGTCGTTGGCGATCTCACTGGCGTCGCGCAGCGCCCGCAGGTGCGCCTTGATGTTCTCGAACTGCCCGGCCGCGACGGACGCGAACGCGGTGTACTCGCCGTCGGTGCCGAACAGCCACGGGTAGTCGGGCCATCCGGCGCCCAGCCAGCGGGCCCGCGCGACCACGCCCTTGGGCGCCGGGAACTGCTTGCCCTCGTGGGTGACGCGCACCCGCAGGTCGCGGGCCTCCTGCGCCGAGTCGGCCAGGTTCTGCTTGCTCCACTCGATGCTGCGCTGCAGCAGCCGGTCGCCGGGCAGGTCGACGACGGTGTTGGCGGCGACGGCGCGGCGGGCGGCCTTCTTGCGCGCCAGCAGGCCCTCCGGGTCGCGCAGCGCCGAACGCAGCGCCGCGCGGGCCTCGGCGTCGCCGCGGTCGGAGCCGGCGACCGCCACCCACACGGTGACGCTCCGTCCGGCCGGGACCTGCACCTCGTAGGTCAGCCGTCCGCCGGTGCCCTTGCCGAACTCCGAGTCGTCGCACCGGTCGGCGTCCTGGCAGATGACGGGCGGTTCCTGCGGTCCGCGGTGGCCGGGGCCGAGCCGGTGCCCGACGGGCTTGCGGTCGGCGGCGACGAGCGCGGCGAAGTCGTGCTCGGACGCGTTGTCCACCGGCGGCTTCCCGCGCTCGCGGAACACCAGGGCGCCGTCCTCGTAGGCACCGGTGTCCTGGAGGTTGTACACGCCCTGGTTCGGGCTGGTCCCGCCCCACGGGTAGGCGGTCATCAGCTCGGAGTGGGCGTCCACGTCGAGCCGTACGGTGCGCTTCTTGTCGGCGCGGAAGGTCAGGCCGATGAGACCGGCGCGCAGACCGTCGGGCACCACGTCGGTGCGCTCCACGCGCACCCCGCCGGACTCGGCGTACCGGGTGCGGGTGTAGCCGTACCCGACGGTGTGGCTCTCCGCGCGCGCCTGCTTGCCGAGCCACGCTCCGTTGACACCGAACCACACACCGTCGAGCAGTTTCACCGGCGGTGTCCAGAAACCGCCCATTTCTCCGGTGATGTGCCATCCGGCCGCCGGATAGAGGCCGTCGGCGGTGGACATGGCGTAGAACCGGTCGCCGATGACGACAGAGCGCCGGTCCGCGAGCCGGGTCGACGTGGTCAGTTCCTCCCCGGGTGCCTGCCGCTTCTCCCGCGCCTGTGCGGGAGGCACGGCGACGGTTCCCGCGGCCAGGGCCAGCGTGGCCGCGAGGGCGATGCCGCGTCGTCTGCGGCGTCCCGAGTCGGGTTTCACTGTCATGACTCTCCTCTCAGTTGACCCCCGATGAGCGGAACCGAACCGGTGAGCGGGACCGGGGACAGGGCGCGGGGCCGCGGCGGGGCGGTCCCCGCGCCGGAGAGCTTCGGACGAAGTCAGGACGTGGCGAGCCAGACGGCGGTGTCAGCGGGCAGCCGCCCGTCGACCAGGTCGCCGCTCGCCAGCAGGACCTCGGCGCCGGCGGGCAGGTCGCACGGCTCGCCGGACACGTTCACCACGCAGGTGAAACCGGGGTCGCGCGAGAAGCTGAGGACGCCGTCGGGCGCCGGGTTCCACCGCATGTCGCCGTCGCCGAGCGCCGGGTTCTCCCGCCGCAGCCGCAGCGCCGAGCGGTACAGCTCCAGCATCGAGGCGGGGTCGCCGGTCTGCCGTTCGACCGACAGCGCCTTCCACGACTCCGGCTGCGGCAGCCACGGCTCGACGTCCTCGCCGCTGAACCCGTACGGCGGCGCGTCGCCCGACCAGGGCAGCGGGACGCGGCAGCCGTCGCGGCCCCGGCGGGTGTGGCCGGACCGCTCCCAGACCGGGTCCTGGAGGCGGTCCTCGGGGATGTCCTCGACCTCGGGCAGGCCCAGCTCCTCACCCTGGTAGATGTACGCGCCGCCCGGCAGCGCCAGCATGAGCAGCGCCGCCGCCCGCGCGCGCCTGGTGCCCCGCTCCAGGTCGAGGGAGTCGCCCGGGTCGTGCACCGGCCCCCGGCTCTCGGTGTGCTCCCTGCCGTACCGGGTGACGTGCCGGACCACGTCGTGGTTGGACAGCACCCAGGTGGCGGGGGCGCCGACCTCCGTGAGCGCGCCGAGGGTGCTGTCGACGACCTCCCGCAACCGCGCCGCGTCCCACGGCGCCCGCAGGAAGTCGAAGTTGAACGCGGTGTGCAGCTCGTCGGCGCGGACGTAGCGGGACAGGCGCTGCGGGTTGGCGACCCACGCCTCCGCCACGAAGATCCGCTCGCCCGGGTACGCGTCCGAGACGCGGCGCCACGCCCGGTAGATCTCGTGGACGCCGTCGCGGTCCCAGTGCGGGTGGTCGATGCGCTTGGTCGGCTCCAGGACGTCCTCGCCGTCGCCGCTCAGGTCGGGCAGCCCGGGCGCCTTGATCAGGCCGTGCGCGACGTCGATGCGGAACCCGTCCACGCCCATGTCCAGCCAGAACCGCAGCACGCGCTCGAACTCGGCGCGCACCTCGGGGTTCTCCCAGTTGAGGTCGGGCTGCTCGGGCGCGAACAGGTGCAGGTACCACTGGCCGTCCGGCACGCGCGTCCACGCGGGGCCGCCGAAGACGCTCTGCCAGTTGTTGGGCGGCAGCTCCCCGTCCTCGCCGCGGCCGGGGCGGAACACGTACCGCTCGCGGGCCGGGTCGCCCGGGGCGGCCGCCAGCGCCGCCTGGAACCAGGCGTGCCGGTCCGAGGAGTGGTTGGGCACCAAGTCGACGATCACCCGGATGCCGTGCTCGTGCGCCTCGCGGATCAGCTCCTGGGCGTCGGCGCGGGTGCCGAACAGCGGGTCGATGTCGGTGTAGTCGGCGACGTCGTAGCCCGCGTCCACCATCGGCGACGTGTACCACGGCGTGATCCAGATGGCGTCCACGCCCAGATCCCGCAGGTACGGGAGGCGGGAGCGGATGCCGGCGATGTCGCCGACCCCGTCGCCGTTCCCGTCGGCGAAGCTGCGGATGTACACCTGGTAGATGACCGCGCTGCGCCACCAACGCGGGGAGTCCATGTGCTGCACAACAACCTTTCGAGCTCGGGGGCGGCCCGCAGGGGGCGCCGAACGGCGCCCCCTGCGGGTGGGGCCTGCCGGGCGGGCGGCGCTACTTGACGCCGCCGGCGGTCAGACCCGCGATGATCCGGCGCTGGAAGATCAGCACCACGATCACCAGCGGCACGGTGACGATCACTCCGGCCGCCATCTGGGTGCCGAAGGGCTGGTCGAAGCCGTACGCGCCGGTGAACTTGGAGATGGCCACCGTCGCGGTCTGCATCTCCTTCTTGTTCACCATCGACAGCGCGATGATGAACTCGTTCCACGCGGCGATGAACGTGATGATCGCCGTGGTGAACACCCCGGGCGCGGCCAGCGGGATGATGATGCGCCGGAACGCCTGGCCGCGCGTGCAGCCGTCCACCATCGCCGCCTGCTCCAGCTCGAACGGCAGCTGGCGGAAGAACGTCGTCAGGTTCCAGACCGCCAGCGGCAGCGCGAAGGACAGGCTCGGCACGACCATCGCCTGGTAGGTGTTGATCCAGCCGATGTCGGTGAACAGCTTCAGCAGCGGGATGATGAGCGAGATGGTGGGGAACATCGAGGTCGTGATGACCATGCCCAGCACCAGGTTCTTCCCGCGGAAGGTCAGCCGCGCCAGGGCGTAGGACGCGAACGTGCCGACCACCAGGGTCAGCAGCGTGGTCGTCCCGGCCACCACCAGGCTGTTGACCAGCGCGCGCTGGAAGCCCACGTCCGGCTCGAACACGGCGCGGAAGTTCTCCAGCGACCACGGCGAGGGCAGCGGCGCGTTGTCGAACTGGTCCTCCGGGCGCCGGAACGACGACACGATCATCCAGTAGAACGGCGCCAGGCAGTACACCACGATGGCGACCACGCCGACCATCCGCAGCGCGTTGCCCGAGACCAGCGCCTTGCGGCGCTTGGCGGGCGCGCTCGGCGACGATGCGCTCACGAGCTCACCTCCTTGCGGAACCGAAGACGCAGGCGGGCGGAGCGGCGGCGGCCCCTCGCGGCCTGGCGCATCTCGCCGATCACGTCGGCGCCCAGCAGCTTGACGAACGCGTACGCGACGATCGCGACGTAGAGGAACAGGACCGTCGAGTACGCGGCCGCGACGCCGTAGCGCAGGTTCGACGCCTCGTCATAGGCCAGCATCGACAGCGTCTGCACCGACTCCTTCTGCGCGCCGATGAGGACGAACGGCAGGTCGAACATGCGCAGCACGTCGAGCATGCGGAACAGGATCGCGACCAGCAGCACCGGCTTCACCAGCGGCAGGGTGATCCGCCAGAACTGGTGCCAGGCGGACGCGCCGTCCACCCGGGCGGCCTCGTACACGTCCCGCGGGATCATCTGCAGTCCGGCCAGCACGAGCAGCCCGACGAACGGCGCCGTCTTCCAGGTGTCGGCGATGATGACGGCGAGCTTGGCCTGGAATCCCTCGGTCGTCCAGAGCACCTGCTGGCCGATCAGCGCGTTGGCGACGCCGTCGGCCTGGAAGACCCAGCGCCACAGCAGCGCCGACACCGCCGTCGGGATCGCCCACGGCACCAGGACGCTGGCCCGCACCAGCGCCCGGCCGCGGAAGGCCCAGTGCATGATGAGCGCCATGCAGATGCCGAGCACCGTCTCGATGACGACCGTGGTGACGGTGAAGAACGTGGTGTTCCACAGCGAGCCCCAGAACACCGAGGCGTTCGAGCCGGAGAAGATGTCGAGGTAGTTGTCCAGGCCGACGAACTGGTCGCCCTCGACGACGAACCCCTCGGCGTCCAGGCCCTGCCCGCGCTGGAACAGGGACTCGCGCAGCGCCGCCAGGATCGGGTAGCCGACGACCAGCGCGAGCACGATGAACGTCGGCGACAGCAGGATCGCGGCCAGGCGGCCGGAGCCCTGCACGTCGCCCTTGCGCCGGGCCGCCTTGACGCCGGTGGAGGGCGGCTGTTCGGGTGCGGCGATGACGGTGGTCATGCAAACCTCCCTTGATCCTCCCGCCGGGGCGCGCGCCCCGGCGGGAAGACGCCGCTACTGCTGGGTCAGCTTCCCGAGCTCGGCCTGCATGTCGGCCAGCGCTTGGTCGGTGGACTTGGTGCCGGTGAGGGCGGCGTAGGCGTTCTCCTGGATCGCCTTGGTGAAGTCGCCGTAGCGCACCGCCTCGGGCCGGGCCTTGGCCTTGAGCAGCGACTCCTTCAGAACGTCCAGGTAGGGGTACTTCTCCTTCAGCTCGGCGTCGTCATAGAGCTCCGTGAGGGTGGGAGCCTCGGAGGTCGCGAGCATGTTGGCCCGCTCCTGCTCGGGAGCGGTGAGGTACTTGATGAAGTCGAGGGCGGTCGCCTTGTTCTTGGCGAACGCGGAGATGGCCAGGTTGTGGCCGCCGAGGGTGGGCGCGCCCGGGCCGTTGGGGCCGGGCAGCGGAGCGACGTCGAACTTGTCCTTGACGTCGGACTTCTTCGACAGCGCGTACTGGTAGGGCCACTGGCGCAGGAACACCAGCTTGCCCTTCTCGAAGGCGCGGCGGCCCTCCTCCTCCTTGTAGGTGATGGCCTCCTTGGGGATGAACCCGCTCTTGAAGCCCTCCGCGAGGAAGTCCAGGCCCTGCTTGGCCTGCGGGGTGTTGACCTGCGGCTTGCCCTGGTCGTCGACGACGGAGCCGCCCGCGCTGTGCACGGCCTCGGAGAAGTTGACGGTCAGCCCCTCGTACTTCTCGAACTGGCCGCCGTAGCAGCCGACGCCGTCCTTGGCGACCTTGTCGCAGATCTGCTTCATCTCGTCCCAGGTCTTGGGCGGCCCGGACGCGCCGGCCTTCTTCACCAGGTCGGTGCGGTAGTAGAGGAGGCCGGCGTCGGTCTTCCACGGCACGGCGAACAGGCGGCCCCGGTACTGGCCGGTCTTGATGGTCGGCTGCAGGAACTTCGACATGTCGAACTGCTCCTGCGGCAGGGGCGTGATCCAGCGGTTGGCCGCGAACTCGGCGGTCCACACCACGTCCAGGTTGAGGACGGTGTAGGCGTCGGACTTGGCCTGAGCGTTCTGCACCATCTGCTGGCGCTGGGCGTCGGCCTCCTCAGGCAGCTCGATCAGCCGCACCTTCTCGTTGGGGTGCTGGGCGTTCCAGGCGTCGACCTGCTTCTGGACGTTGCCGGAGGTGTCCTTGCCCTGGACCAGCGTGATCGGTCCGCGGCCGGTCAGCTCAGCGGACGCGCCCTTGGAGTCGGAGCCGGAGTCGGAGTCTCCTCCGCCGCACGCCGCCGTCATTGCCAGCACCGTGCCCGCTGCGACCACGCAGCGGAGCGTCTTCGTCAGAGGCGTTGCCACCATCGTTCCCTTCTCTAGAGGGTTGTGCGTCATTCGCCCCCGTCCGCCCCGACGCGTCCCTCGACCTTCAGAACGCGCGGAGGGGGCCAGCGGGGATTCTGGCCGGGGCCGCTACCGTGCCACCAGTTCCGGACGCAACATCACCCCCTCCGGGGGGCCACCGGGTTCGCGGAACTGCCGGACCAGCAGGTCGACGATGTGGTGCGCCACCTGGTCGAGCGGCTGGCGCACGCTCGACAGGGGCGGATTCATGAGCGCCGCCGCCGGGGAGTCGTCGTAGCCGACGACCTCGACCCGGGGGCGTCCTGAAGAGTCGGTGCCGATCGCCTGGCGGGCGGCGACCGCGAAGGTGTCGCTGCCGCAGGCGAACGCGGTGGGCGGGTCGGGCTGCTCCGCCATCCGCCGCGCCACCGCGGCCACCTCGGCGACGTCCTCCGCGCTGGCGCCGGACAGCCCCGTGGTGTCCAGGCCGTGCCGGCGCATGGCGGCGCGCCATCCGGCGCGCCGCTCGTCGCCCACCCGCGGGCCCTCCGGCCATCCCAGGTAGGCGATGCGCCGGTGGCCGCGGGCGACCAGATGGTCCACGGACTGCGCCATCCCGTCGGCGTTGTCGACGTCCACCCACCAGTACGACCCGCCTCCGGTGGGACGGCCGAAGCTGACGCACGGGACGCCCTGCCCGGCGCACCATTCCAGCCGCTCGTCGACGGTGTCGATGTCGGCCAGCACGAAGCCGTCGACCGTGCCGGTTCCGATCAGCTCGGCGCAGGCCGCCAGCTCTTCGTCCATCGACGACGCGCTGAACAGCAGCAGGTGGTAGCCGACGTCGGTGGCCGCGCCGGTCAGCGCGTGCAGGAACCGGTCCAGCAGGTTGTTCAGCCCGTTCGGCGCGGCGATCTTGCAGCCGATGCAGCGGCTGGTGCGCTCGCGCAGGCTGCGGGCGGCCCGGTTCGGCCGGTAGCCCAGTTCGTCGATCGCCCGGCGGACCCGTTCGGCGGTGGCGGGGGCGACCCGGTCCGGCGCGTTCAGCACGTTCGACACGGTCTGGCGCGAGACACCGGCGGCCGCGGCGACCTCGGAGATGGTCACTCCGCTGCGATCGCGCACGGATCCCGCACCCCCAGCCAATACGTCGGTCACCAGGCGATTTGATCGTTCAAACCGCCGTGTGAGCGATCAAATTGGCATTGTTTCGGGCATGTGTCAAGAGGGTGACGTCCATGTGTCTTCAGACGGACGGCCGGGCGGGCCTTCGTCCGCTTCCGGCCGCCGGCCCGGATGCGCCCTCGCGGGGCGCCGTCTCGGCGTTCGTCCAGCTCAGCGGCCGCCTGCGAGCGGCCGTCGACGCGCGGTGCGGGGCAGCGTTCCCGGCGGCCGACATCGGCCGACGACGGCACGGCGGCGTTCCGCAACGGCCGCGTGCGGACGGCCGCATAGGTCGGGGCGCCCTCGTCGCCCGCTCCCGCCGGGGGCGGGCCGCGTCACCGTTCGGCGGCGCCCACCGCGACCGTGTCGGAGGAGACCGGAACGGACCTGCGCGGCAGCGTCCGCGCCAGATGGGCGGCCACCCTGCGGGCGGCGAACGCGGTGCCGTGCACGTGCCCCATGCCCGGTCCGAAGGCGTGCGACGCCACCAGGCCCACCGCGTACAGGCCCGGCATGGACGTCTCGAAGTGCGCCGACAGCCGAGGCGCCAGGCCGTCGCGGCGCAGGCCGTCGGCCAGCACGGGGTCCAGCAGCGACAGGCGGCGCAGGTCGACGGCGTAGCCGGTGCCGCAGAGCACGTGGTCGGTGTCGATGCGGTGGCGCCGCCCTTCCCGGTCGGTGAGCGTCAGCCGGACGCGGTCGTCGGCGGCGACCTCGTTGATCCGGTAGCCCAGCAGTGCGGGGATCCGGTGCGTGAACCGGTCGCGCAGCCACCACGCCCCGGCCGGGGGCAGCGCGGTGCGGACGATGTGCCGGCGGGTGGGCCCGGGCAGGTGGCGCACCGCCTGCGGCAGGTTCGCCCACACCCACGTGCGCCAGCCGGCGCCGAGGCCCGAGCCGGGCGCGCGGAGCCGGTCCCGCAGCGGACGGCGCGGCAGCGGCATGCTGTTCCAGCGCAGCCGTTCGGCGCGGGCCACGAGGCGCACCCGCGCGCCCGCCTCGCCGAGCAGCACCGCGCTCTCCAGCGCGGCCTGGCCGGCGCCGATGACGGTCACGTCCCGGCCGGCGAAGCCGGAGAAGTCGTGGTGGTCGATGGTGTGGCTGGCCAGCGCGGGCGGCAGCCCGGCCAGCTGCTCGGGGCGGCGGGCGAACGGCACGACGCCGACCGCGAGCACGACGGTCCGCGCCCGCACCTGGTCTCCGGTGGCCAGCTCGAGGGCGAACCCGCCGCCGGCGGTGCGGACCGCCAGCACCGTCGAGGTGTCGACGTGCGGGACGGCCTGGCGTTGGAACCAGCGGCCGTAGTCGACGAACCGCTCCACCGGGATCGGCAGGCTCCGGGCGCAGGGCAGCCCGTGGATCTCGCAGAACGCGGCGAAGCCGTACGCGCCCCGCGGATCGGCCAGGTTGGAATTCTGCGGTTCGGATTTCAGCAGCATTCCCTGCGGCATGTGCCGCGCCCAGGTCCACATGGGCTCGCCGAAAACGATGACGTCCAGCCCCATGGCGACGCAATGCGCAGCCACAGAAAGTCCGTACGGGCCGGCGCCCACCACCGCCACATCCGCCATGGAAGCGTTCACGGCGCTCCCCTTCGCCATCGGAGCCGGGTCGAACTCATCCGTCCGGACAATGATGCGGCGGCGATCCGTATAACGCGAGGAGCCGGGGCGATTCCCGAGTGAAGATTGGCCGGTTCTTTAGTGGTCGGGGAGAATCATTCGTGCGAAGCGGGCAGCGGTTCGATGCGCGCGCGACCGCAATCTCCGCCCGGCGTTCCGCCGCCGTGCGAAGCCGCGTCGAGCGCCGCCGGCATCGGCCGTCCACCGGCGGCGATTATCGCGCGCCCATGGTTAGGCGACGGTAATCGAATCGTCCAGATAGACGTCCTGAACGGCGCGGATCAGCCGCACGCCCTCGGCCATCGGTCGCTGGAAGGATTTGCGGCCGACGATCAAGCCCATCCCGCCGGCCCGCTTGTTGATCACTGCGGTGCGCACGGCCTGGGCGAGGTCGCCGCGGCCGGTCGAGGCGCCGCCGGAGTTGATCAGTCCGACGCGGCCCATGTAGCAGTTGACGACCTGCCAACGGGTGAGGTCGACGGGGTGGTCGGTGGTCAGTTCGTCGTAGACCAAATCGCTGGTCTTGCCGAACTTCAGCGCGCGGAACCCGCCGTTGTTCTCCGGTTGCTTCTGCTTGACGATGTCGGCCTCGACGGTGGCGGCCAGGTGATTGGCCTGTCCGGTCAGGTCGGCGCTGAGGTGGTAGTCGACGCCGTCCTTGACGAACGCGCTGTTGCGCAGATACGCCCACAGCACGGTGAACATGCCGAGCTCGTGGGCGTGCGCGAACGCCTCCCGGACCTCCCGCAGCTGGCGCATGCTCTCGGGCGCGCCGAAGTAGACGGTGGCGCCGACCGCGACGGCGCCGAGGTCGAACGCCTGCTTGACCGAGCCGAACATCACCTGGTCGTAGCGGTTCGGGTAGGTGAGCAGCTCATTGTGGTTGATCTTGGCGATGAAGGGGATCCGGTGCGCGTACCGGCGCGCCACCATGCCCAGCACGCCGACGGTGGTGGCGATGGCGTTGCATCCGGCCTCGACGGCCAGCTCGCACAGGGCCGCCGGGTCGAAGTAGGCGGGCTCCGGCGCGAACGAGGCCGCGGCGGAATGCTCCACTCCCTGGTCGACCGGCAGGATCGACAGGTATCCGGTGCCGCCGAGGCGGCCGGTGTCGAAGACGTGCTGGAGATTGCGCAGGACGGCCGGGGGGCGGTCGCTGGCGGCCAGCACGCGGTCCACGAAGTCGGGCCCCGGCAGGGCCAGCCGGTCGCGGGAGACGGTCGCGCACTCGTGGCCCAGCAGGGATTGGGCCTCGTCGCCCAGAAGTTCCTTGATCTCCATGTGATCGGCCTCCTCATCCGCGGGGACGGCGCCATGGCCGGGCGCCGCGGGTTCGGGGCCCTCTTTCCCGCTCGGCGCGGTCCCAAAAGCGCTTCCGAAGACGCGTCGGCGGGCGCGGGCGGGCGCTCGAGGAGGCGGATGCGAGGAGGCGGATGCGAGGAGGCGGAATGCCCGGCCTCCGGCGGTGAATGCAGTGCTCCCGCGATCGACGGGGTGTGAGTGGTGCCGGAGGCCGGGCGCCTCGCACTTTACCGACTGCCCGGCGCCTCGGTGGAACGACCGATCCCGCGGGCCGATCGCCAGCGCCGACGCGGCCGCCCCGTCCCCTCCGGTCGGCGCGGCCCTGCCCGAGATGACTCATCAAGGGACATCGACCACCAAAACGGGTAGAAACGGCTGGTCTCGAGGGGGTGGACATGGCGGAGGCAGGGCTGTCCATGGGGGTCGAGGAGGAGTTCCTCCTGGTGGATCCGGTGACGGGCGCGACGGTCCCATGCGCCGAATCGGTCCTGGCGCGCGCCAGCGCCGGGCCCCCGCCCGACCCCGGCGCCGCCCTCCAGGCCGAGCTGCTGAGGACCCAGGTGGAGGCCGCCACCGGGGTGTGCACACGGCTGGACGAGCTGCGCCGGCAGCTGAGCGAAGCCCGGTCGCTGCTGGCCGCCGCGGCGCGCGCCGATGACGCGCGCCTGGTGTCGACGGGGACCGCGACGGCGGCGGCGCCCGCGCCGGCGTTCCCGTTCTCCCCCGGCGAGCGGTTCCAGCGGATCGCCGAGCTCGGCGGCGGCCTGCTCGCCGACTACGAGGTGTGCGGATGCCACGTCCACGTCGGCGTCCCGGACCGGGAGACGGCGGTCGCGGTGGTCAACCATGTGCGCCCCTGGCTGCCGACGCTGGTGGCGCTGGCGGCCAACTCGCCCCTCGACCGGGGCCGCGACCGCGGGTTCGCCAGCACCCGGGTGATCGAGAAGATGAGCCGTTTCCCCTGTTCGGGGGTGCCGCCGTGGTTCGCGTCGGCCGCCGAGTACGACCGGGAGCTGGCCCGGATGGTCGACTGCGGGGCCATGGTGGACACGGCCATGACGTTCTGGCTGGCCCGTCCCTCCCCCCGGCTGCCGACGGTGGAGATCCGCGCGGCGGACGCGGCCGCCACCGTCGACGACGCCGCGCTGCAGGCCGGGCTGTGCCGGGGACTGGTCCGCACGGCGCTGGCCGACCTCGCGGCGGGACGGGAGGCGCCGCGCGTGTCCGATCAGGTGTGCGCGGTGGCGCTGTGGTGGGCCGCGCGGCACGGCATGACGGGCCCGGGGGTGCATCCGCTGCGGGAGCGCCGCGTGCCCGCCGCCGAGCTGACCGCCGAGCTCATCGAGCACGTCACGCCCGCGCTGGAGGACACCGGAGACCTGGCCGAGGTGCGCAGGCTGCTCGCCGGGGTGCTGCGGGACGGAACGGGCGCCGAGCGGCAGCGGCACGCCGACGCGCACGGCGGCCCCCGCGCCGTTCTGGAGCTGCTCGTCCGGCAGACGGCGGGCGCTCCGCAGGACGCGTGGCGCCTGCGGAGCGCCCGAAGCATGGGCCCGTCCTGAACGGGTACCGGTGCGCGGAGGTTCCCTGGCGAGGGGAGGGAGCATGACGTCGATCCCGACCGGCCCCGCCGTCGCGCGGCCCGCTCGGGCCGCGACGCCGCCGCCGCTGCCCGAGCCGCGCGGGCCGCTGTCGGAAGCGGTGACGGCGGCACTGCGCCACCCCGTCCCCGGCCCCGTTCCCCCTTCGCTCGCGGCCGCCGAGGCGCTCGTGCGGCGGTCCTCGGACGACCCGTACGGGGAGGACCTGCAGCTGGCCCTCTACACCTGCTACGAGCTGCACTATCGCGGTTTCGACGGTGTGGACGCGGCGTGGGAGTGGGCACCGGACCTGCTGCGGCTGCGCGGCGCGATGGAACGCGTCTTCCTCGACGCCCTGCGCGCCGACACACCGGGCGGCGACGACGTGCACGGCACGCTGAACGCGCTGCTCGACGAGCCGCCGGACTCCTACGGCGTCTCGCACCACCTGCGCGACCGGGGCGAGCCGTGGCAGGTGCGCGAGTTCGCGGCGCACCGTTCGGTCTACCACCTCAAGGAGGCCGACCCGCACGCCTGGGTGATCCCCAGGCTGCACGGGAGGGCCAAGGCGTCGCTGGTCGCGGTGGAGTACGACGAGTTCGGCGGAGGACGGCCCGAGGCGGTGCACGCCGCGCTGTTCGCCGACCTGATGGACGAGCTCGGGCTGGACTCCCGCTACGGACGGTATCTGGATCTCGTCCCGGCGCCGATGCTGGCGGTCGTGTCGATGATGTCGCTGTTCGGCCTGCACCGGCGGCTGCGCGGCGCGATGGTGGGGCATTTCGCCGCCGCGGAGATCACCACGCCGTCGGCCGCCCAGCGGACGGCGCGGGCCCTGCGCCGCCTCGGGGCCGGGCCGCGCTCCGTCCGCTTCTACACCGAGCACGTCGAGGCCGACGCCGTGCACGAGCAGGTGCTCCGGCACGAGGTCGTCGGGGACCTGCTCGCGCAGGAGCCCGAGCTCGCCGCCGACGTGGTGTTCGGCGCGCAGGCCACCGAGCTGCTGGAGGAGCGCTTCGGGGAGCATGTGCTGTCGTGCTGGCGCGCGGGGCGCAGCTCGCTGCGGCGTCCTCTGCCGCCTGCGTCGTCCGCAGCTCTGTCCGCGGCGTCACACCGCTGAGCGCGGCCGGACGTAGGGTCACGGGTCTTCCGCGGCATTGCGCCGCCTGCGCCGCCTGCGGCAGCGGCGGTGGCTGGTGTCGCAGAACGGGTAACGGCCGCTGGCGCCGCAGGCGCACAACGCCACCATGAAGCGGTCCGAGGTCACGGCCGTCCCGTCGGCGAGCACCACCTCGACCGGGCCCTCGACGAGGATGGGTCCGCCGCGTTCGGCGAGGACGCGGCGGGCTCGCGGCGCGGCCCCCTCATCGCCACGACCGGATGCGGTCGGCACGGATCACCACCACTTCCTCGTCGTCCTGCCCGGGGCGGATCATGCCGCGGGCCTCCAGGTCGGCCGCCCGGGAGCGCATCACCGGCCCGAACGGCACGCGCCTGCGCGCCGCCACCGACGTCTTCAGCCCGGCGTCCCGCAGGGCGCCCAGAGTGGCGTCCACCCCGGACACCGTCGACTGCGCCACCAGCAGCGTCCCGCCGGGCGCCAGGTGCCGGGGCGCCTGGACGCAGATCCGGTCGAGGAGGGCGCGGCCGTCGGGACCCCCGTCCCAGCAGCGGGCCGCTCCGCGCCGGGCCGGCGGGAACCGTCCGGACGGCACATACGGCGGGTTGGCCAGGATGACGTCGAAGACCTCGCCTTCCACGGGCGCGAGGAGGTCGCCGCGCCGGACCCGCACCGGCAGCCCCCGCAGGCGGGCGTTGACCGTGGCGGCCAGCACCGCCCTCGTGGACACGTCCACCGCCACGACCAGTCCCGCCGTGCGGCGGGCGGCCGCCAAGGCGACCGCGCCCGTGCCGGTGCACAAATCCAGGACGCGGGCGCCGCGCGGAGGGGCCGCCTGCTTCAGCGCCTCGGTCAGCAGGGCCGTGTCGGCCTGCGGCCGGTACATGCCCGGCAGCCTCAGCATCCACACAATTCGCCGAATACCCGCACCACATATCCCAAACCTGACCACTTCCGACGCGCCTGGGGCACGCCGGGACGGTCGGCGATGTCGCGCAGCGCATCAGAAGTGACAGCGGCCCCGCTGCGCGTGCAAACGCGATTGCGTCGCACCGCGCGTGACGCGCCGGAACGTAGGCGGTTCAGGTGCGTTCGCCGAGCCGGTAGACGCGGCGGGCGTTGCCCGAGCCGATCAGCTCGGCGATGCGGGCGGCGTCGCGCTCCGTCCAGGAGCCCTCGGCCACGCCGTCCCCGAGGATGCGCGTCAGACCTCGGCGGAACAGCAGCGCGCCCAGGTGGAACAGCTCGGGCAGGCCGTAGGCGTCGGAGGAGTACAGCACCTTGCCGAACGGCGCCAGCTCCATGAGCTCGGCGAGGATGACGGGCGCCCGGTCGCCGAGGTTGTGCGCGGCCAGCCCGACGTCGACGAAGACGTTCGGGAACACCTGCGCCAGGTAGCCGGCGTTGCGGTGGAACGGATAGTTGTGCAGCAGCATGACCGGGGTGCCGCGACGGGCCAGTTCCCGGAGCAGGCCGGTCAGCAGCAGCGGGTCGCCCCGGCGCAGGTCGGCGTCGGCGTCGCCGTAGCCCACGTGGAACTGGACCGGTCCGCCGAGGTCGGACGCGCACCACACCAGGAAGCGGTGCAGCACCTCGTCGTGGACGCGGGGCGGGGCGTCGCACCCGGCGAGACCGCGCTCGGCGTCCCGCAGCAGGCGTCCGGCCGCTTTGGCGACCTCGCCGTCCGAGGGCCGCTCCCCCGCCAGCTCCAGCCCGGCCCGGTAGGCGGCGACGGACTTGAACCCCACCACGTGCGGTGCGCGGACCGCCAGCCGGCTCCGCACCTCCGCGGCGAACGCCGACGCGCTGACGCCGTCGGCGGCCACCTCCTCGGCCAGCCGCTCCAGCCGCAGCACCTCGTACGCGTCCGCCTTGGCCAGGCCTCCCAGCTCCGCCGGGTCCAGGAGCGCCTCGGGGAGGTGGCCGGTGTCCACGCACAGCGCCTCCAGGCCCGCGGCCTGCAGGAAGCGGCGGTTCACCTCGGCCGCGCCCAGCTCGGCGCGGCGGGCGAGGTACTCGTCCGGGTCGGCGTGAGCGGGCAGGTCCAGCACGGGCGCGCACCAGCGCCGCACCGCGAACCCGATCCGCGAATCGAACAGGCTCCCGCCCGGCCCGCCGGGTTCTTCGGCCTCGGTCAGCAGCGACTCGAACCCGGGCCGGTCCAGGTCGCGGCGGACGACGCCATGGCAGTGGTGGTCCACCAAGAGCAGCGACGCGATTCTCTCCTCCAGCACGGCGTCCCCCAATCGACCCGGGATCGGGCTTTCGGCCGACGCTGCTCGGACGGCCGAGTCATGCGACGCGGACCGCCTCCGGCCAGGAAACCCCGCCCGCCGCGGGCAGGTCGTACGGGCCGAAGACCGTCCCCGGCATTTACGATGCCCGTACGGAGGCATTCGCACCCCACGAGATCTGCGACAGGGGGCGGTCGTGGCAGCAACCCCCGACGAGGCGTGGCGGCCGCTGGACCGCGCGACACGTGACCGGCTCGGCGAGCGCGCCACCGCCGCCGCCCGGGCCCTGGCCGATCAGGACATCGCCGCGGTCGCGCTGACCTGGGTCGACACCAGCGGCATCACCCGGACCAAGGCCGTGCCGACGGCGCGTTTCGGGCACGCGGCGCAGTGGGGCGTGGGAATGTCCCCGGTGTTCGACACCTTCCTGCTGGACGACTCGGCCGTCTCCGGCCGCTTCGCCGGCGGCCCGGTGGGCGATCTGCGGCTGCACCCCGACCTCGACCGCCTGACACCGCTGGCCGCGCTGCCCGGCTGGGCGTGGGCCCCCGCCGACCGCTACGCCCAGGACGGCACCGTGCATCCGCTGGACGCCCGGGCGCTGCTGCGTCGGGAGACCGCCCGCCTCGCCGCGGACGGCTGGTCGGTGCGCGCCGCGTTCGAGATCGAATGGGCGGTGTCGAAGGGCGACGGCGGCGCCTTCGTCCCGGCCTGCACCGGGCCCGCCTACGGGATGACGCGGATCAGCGAACTGTCGGACTACCTGCGCGACCTGCTCACGGCGCTCGCCGCGACGGGCGTGACGGTCGTGCAGATCCACCCCGAGTACGCCGCCGGGCAGTACGAGCTGTCGGTGGAGCCCGAGGACCCGGTGGGCGCGGCCGACACCGCCGTGCTGGTGTGCGAGACGATCCGGGCGGTGTCGTTCCGGCACGGTCTTGCCGCCTCCTTCTCGCCGAAGGCGGAGGCGGACTCGGTCGGCAACGGCCGCCACGTCCACCTCAGCCTGTGGCGGGACGGCGCGGGACCGGCCGCGGGCGCGCGGGAGCCGGTGAACGCGATGAGCGGCGGCGACGGCCCGTTCGGCATGACCGCCGCCGGGGAGTCGTTCGCGGCGGGGATCCTGGAGCGGCTGCCCGCGCTGCTGGCGGTCGGCGCGCCGTCGGTGGCCAGCTACCTGCGGCTGATCCCGTCGCACTGGGCGGGCGCCTACGCCTGCTGGGGCCTGGAGAACCGGGAGGCGGCGCTGCGGTTCGTCACCGGCGCCGACGACGAGCGCGCGCGGGCCGCCAACCTGGAGGTCAAGTGCTTCGACGCCGCCGCCAACCCGTACCTGGCGCTGGCGGCGCTGCTGGCGGCGGGCCGCGCGGGGATCGCCGCCGAGGCCGCGCTGCCCGCCCCGATCGACGTCGACCCGGCCTCCCTGGACCCGGCGGAGCTCGCCCGACGCGGCATCGCCCGGCTGCCGGACTCGCTCGGCGAGGCGGTGGCCGCGTTCGAGGCCGACCCGGTGCTGCGCGACGCGCTGGGCGAGGCCGTGATCGACACCGTCGCCGCCGTCCGGCGCGGGGAGATCGCCCTGCTGGACGGCGCCTCCCCGGCCGAGATCGCCGCCGCCGCCCGTTGGCGGCACTGACCGCCGCCGCGCCCGCGGCTCAGGACGTCACCAGGGCTCAGGACGTCACCAGGGCTCAGAACGTCACCAGCGGGTCGCCCACGAAGTCGGCGACGAAGTTGACGAAGAAGAACCCGAAGAACAGGAAGTTCAGCACCAGGACCGCGTAGTGCCACGGGCGGGGACGCGCCGCCCGCGGCAGCCGCGAGTTCAGGTACATCAGCAGGAACGGGTAGATCAGCGCGCCCAGGTTGGACATGTTGGCCGACCACTGCACCAGGCTGACCGGCAGCGCCAGATGCAGGACGACCGCGATGACCACCAGCAGCACCAGCATGAACGGGTAGTACAGGCGGCGCGGATCGCCCTCGAGCAGGGCGCGCAGACGGGGACTGGTGGCGTGCGCGGCGTCGGTGGTGACCCGCACCATCGCCTCGAAGATCCCCAGCTGGGTGGTGAACAGCACCAGCACGCCCAGCAGCAGCGCCAGGTAGAACAGCCACCGGCCGTATTCGGCGTCCAGGGCGG
Organism: Actinomadura rubrobrunea NBRC 15275; assembly: GCF_001552235.1. NCBI lineage: Bacteria > Bacillati > Actinomycetota > Actinomycetes > Streptosporangiales > Thermomonosporaceae > Actinomadura > Actinomadura viridilutea. The sequence continues at coordinate 61,302 of NZ_BCQU01000011.1, forward strand.
AGGCCACGAACGTGGGCACGTCGGCCTGCGTGGGCTTGGCGCCGCTCAGTTCGACGGCGCGGGCCATGAGGATCGTCGGCAGCAGCATGCCGAGCATCGCGCCGACGAAGAACACGCCCCACATGTCGGCCAGCAGCAGCCGGTACCAGCGGCGCCACAGGGCGGCGTTCTCGGCGTCGTCGGGGAAGGTCACGCCGCTGGGCAGGAGCTTGACGCGTTCGCCGCGCAGTCCGGCGATGAACCCGGCGCGGTGGCCCATGCCGTAGCCCTTGTCCCGGTAGTGGCCCATGACGTACCAGTTCAGCCCGGACGCCAGCGCGGTGAACCCGGCCAGCCCGCCGATCTCGGTGGCGGTGATGCCGTCGGGCGGCGCGGCCGGGGTGACGAACCCCTTGACGCCGTCCCACCACAGGCCGAACGGCACCACGAACAGGCACAGCAGCAGCAGGCCGATCAGGATGGCCCCGATCATGGCCCAGTTGGCCAGCTCCAGCGCCCGGGAGACGCGCCGCGCCCCGGCGGCGATGAGGAAGACGACCACCAGCAGCGCGATCGCCCACAGCCGCGGCTCCTCGGCGTCCTTTCCCGGCACCTCGCCGTGGACGAGGGCGTACATGCCCTGCCCGGCGGACGCGGCCCATCCTCCGGCGATGAACGCGAAGATCACCACCAGGACCGACAGCGGCACCCACAGGATCCAGCCGGGTGGCACGCGGCCCCAGCCGACCACCGGCGCCTCCCCGGTCGCCATGACGTACCGGGCGCACTCGATGTTGTAGAGGGTCTGCAGCGCCGCGGACACGACGATGATCCAGCCGACGCCCTCGAACCCGTACTGCCCGACGGCCTGCGGGCCGAGCAGCCATTCCCCGCTGCCGATCGAGATGCCGAGCGCGATGAGGCTCGGCCCGAGCGCGTAGCGGAACAGCTCGCGGGGGCCGATGCGGCGCACCCGGAAGACCTCTTCGGGCGTCGGCAGGTCGGTGACCGCCAGGTCGGGCCGGCTGACGCCGAGCGGGCGGGCGGCGGATCGGGCGTCGGGGGCGGGGGTGGGATCGGCCATACGGATCTCCCGGCGGACGCGCCCCCGACTTCCTCGGTCGCCTGCATGATCCGTCACCGGAGCGGCGCCGACAACCCCCGAAGCAACCGTTTTCCGCATCCGGCCGCGCCCGCCGGTTCACGAGCCGGGCGCGGCGGGGTCGGCGCGGGGCTCGCCGCAGGAGGCGGCGACCACGCGCCCGGGCGTGAACGGCTGCACGCGGACCTGCACCTCACCGCAGGCGCAGCGGGTGTAGGTGACCACTCCCTCGGAGGTCAGGTGCCGTGACAGCACCTCGTAGATGTCACTGTCCGGCCAGCCACAGCGCGGGCACTCGTCCACGGCACTCCCGTCCGTCTCGTCCCCCTCGGATGCTCGTAAGGGTTATAACTAATATGTCGTTTACAGGATGGCATGGGAGCGGGGAACGGGGCAACGATGCGGATCACCGGTTACAAGAGCCACGGGGTCGCCGCCGCCGTGGCCCTGGTGAACGCGGTCACCACACGGGACGGCGACGACAGCGAGGACGGGCTGCGGGAGGTGCTGCGCGCCAACGGGTTCTTCTGGCAGCAGTTCGAGCCGCGCGACGCCGAGCCGTTCCGCCGCTGGGGGCGCACGCTGCGGCCGTTCTTCGAGGCCACCGAGCTCGACGAGGCCGTCGCGCTGCTCAACGAGCTCATGATGGAGGTGCCCATGCACCCCCACCTGGCCGACCACGAACCGCACGGCCTGCACATCCACTACGCCCCGCCGTCGGCGCGCCTGCCGCACCGCTTCCGCGCGACGACGCTGATGAACCTCTCCGAGCTGGTGGTCGAGCACGGCCTCAGCCGGACGGGCGTGTGCGCCGCGCCCGGCTGCGACCGCGTCTACGCCGACACCTCGCGCGCCGGCCGGCGCCGCTTCTGCTCGGACGCCTGCGCCAACCGCACCAACGTCGCCGCCTTCCGCGCCCGCCGCCGCGCCTCCCGCGACGCCGACGCCGCCGCCGAAGCCGAAGCCCGGTCCGGCGCCGCCCGGCCGTCGAGCGAGAACGCCGGTCACTGAGCGAACAACGTCGTCCGGCGTCCACGCGCCCGGACAGCGCGCGACGCCCCGTCCGTCATGAAGGCCGAGCGGGGGCGCCGGCCGAGACGGATCAGTGAGCGCCGCCGTCCCGGGCGGTGGACGCGTCACGAGGGATCGCCGGGCCGCGAGGCGGAATCTCGTCCGCGGCCGCCGGGTCGATGCGGTCCAGCGCGCCGGACGCGGCCGCCCGCGCCAGGTCGACCATGGACAGGTAGGCCGTGTGGACCTGGAAGTGCTCGCGCTCGGGCGGCAGGGCGCTCAGCTCGACCAGCAGGGAGGCGCTGCCCAGCAGGCCGTAGGCGTTGCGCGCGATGCCCTGGTAGGTGCCGCCCGGGTACTGCGACACCACGGCGCCCGCGCGGGTGAACGCGTCGTGCACGCGCACTCCGACCTGCTTGGAGCGGCGCAGCGCGTCGGCGGACACCGCCGGGTGGTTCGGCCACATGATCGAGGTGGTGATCTCGCGGCCGTCCGGCGGCGGGAAGGCGTACCGGCCCTGCATGTGGTAGTCCACCATGATCGACGGGCGGAACGCGGCGTGGGTCCGCCGGATCACCGCGGCCTCGGTCGCCGGGATGTCGTCGGGCGCGACGGCCGGGTCGTGGTAGCGGTTGATGTCGTAGCCCTTGCCCGGCTCGCCGTACTCGGGTTCGGCGTCAGGGTCGTAGTTGTAGCGCCACTGGTGCTCGTGGCCGTCCGGGTTGGCGCGCACCACGATCCCCAACGTGACCTTGGAGCGGACGGCGCGCGCGACCGGGTCGTCGGCCAGGCCGAGGCGGCGCAGCGCGTGCAGGGCGCTCTCGGTGCCCAGCGGCTCGTCGCCGTGCTGCTGCGTCACGTACATCACGCGCTTGGGGCCGGTTCCGAGCGTGGCGAACCAGATGGGGCGCCCCTCGTTGGACGTGCCGACGCTGCGGACGGCGACCCGCCCGCGGGAGGCCCGTGCGATCTGCTTGAGGGCGTGCGCCAGCTCCGCGTTGGTGTGCAGACGGACGCCGCCCCGCTGCGCCTGCGGCGCGGCGACGGCCTGCTGGACCGCGACCTGCGCGGCGGCGGAGGACGTGGCGTCGGCCGGAGCGGCCAATCCCCCCGCGGCGAGCGCGAGGGCGGCCAGGCCGACGGCTCCGGTACGGGCACTCAGACGCGTCACGTGGGTTTCCTCCAAGGTGGCGGCGATGTGGCCCTCGCGGCGCCCAGGCGCCCTGGGTCGCCGCGCGTGGCGCCCTCAGCGGAAGGTGGGCTTGAGGACGTCGATGCCGCGGGCGTGGTCGGCCACGTACACGTAGCCGCCGTGGTAGTAGGCCGCCCAGGCGCGGGCGTCGGCGGGCCGGTAGTAGGCGATCTGACGCGGGTTCGTGGGGTCGCGCACGTCGATGAACCGGGTGCCCTGGGCGTAGAAGGCCTGCGCCAGCACGCCGTCCTTCACGTCGAAGTAGTGGGCCGAGCAGTCGTCGGTGTCAGTGCGGCTGCCCTCCTGGCCCGCCACGCCCCAGGTGCCGAGGGTCTGCAGCCGGAACGGCTTTTCGGGAGTCGAGCGCCAGCCCTGGCCGCCGTACGACCCCTTCAGGGAGGCCAGGACGAGCAGCCCGTCGTTGGCGCAGCCGTCGTTGAAGGTCTCCTCGGTGACGATCAGCACCTGGCCTTCGCCCCACTTGCGGGGGTCGGGCCCCTGGTCCCTGGTGCGTCCCACGGCGCGGTAGCTGTTGTGCATGAACGAGGAGTTGGTGGTGGCCTCGTCCAGCCCGCCGCCCGCGTACGGCACCGGGTCCCAGGCGGTGGCGGTGCGGAAGCGCTTCTTGACCGGATCCCAGTGCCGTCCCCGCGTGTAGTAGCCGCGCACGCCGCCGCGGCCGGACGCCCACGCGATCCCGGCGGCGTCGACCTGGACGTCGTGGACGTAGTCGGTCTTGCCGTCGTTGCGGCCCGTGTCGATGGGCTTCTTGAACACCTTGGGCTTGCGCGGGTTGCGCACGTCCGTCACCCACACCGGCCGTCCGCCCCAGTCCTCGGGCATCCAGTCGGCCTTGGCGGGGCCGCCCGTCCACAGGTACTGGCAGTCGTTGATGCAGGACGTGGTGTGCCCGGTGGGGACGCGCTGGTAGGCGATCTGCCGCGGCTTCTCCGGCTTGGACACGTCGATGACGTACACGCCGGACTCGCCGGTGTCGGTGTTGCCGCCGAACGCCCGAGGGTCGCGGGACAGATAGATGATCTTGCGCTTGTGGTCGGCCTCGGTGTCCTCCCCCTCCCAGAAGCCGGGCAGGTCGAAGCCGCCGACCGGCTTCGGGCTGCGCGGATCGGCGCTGACGTCGTAGGCCTTCAGCCCGAACCGCCCGCTCACGTACATGATCGTGCGCTTGTGCCGGCCCGAGCCGTAGTCCATGAAGATCAGGGAGGTGGCCTCCTTGGCGTCGGGCACGTTGCCGACCCGCCGCACGCCCTTGATCGCGTCAGAGGCCGCGGCGGAGGGCGTGCCGGCCGCGTGGTCGGGGTGTCCGGCGAGGACGCGTTCCTCGCCTCGGGCCCGGGACGCGGACGCGTGCTGGTCGTCGTGCTCGGGCGGGCAGGCCCACGCCGTCCCGGCCATGGCGAGCACGGAGGCGGCCGCCGCGGCGGCGCCGACGAAGACGGGCCTGGATCGTCCGAAGTTCCGCTGAGGCCGGGTACGCATCGCGCCTCCACGCAGAGGGACGGGGAACCGAGGCAAGTGTCGGTCGCCCCGCTCGACGCCCTCAACCGGCGAGGCCCGACAAAAAACCGGTCCCGGTTCGTGAGTAGATGATCGCCGGGCAGGTGGGCGCCCGCGTCCCGGCCCGGGCGGCGGACCGCCGCGCCGCGGCCGGGGACGGCCGCGCGCCCTTCCCGTGCCGGGCGGCGGTGCCGTACGCTCACCGGCGTTCGCCCGCCATCGCGCCGGAAGGGCCGGTCGAGCTCGGGAGAGACCGCGCGAGGTCGTCGGGAGGGGCCCGTTGAGGAGCGTCACGCGCACGGCCGCGCTGGTCATCGGGGCGGTGGCGCTGCCGGCCGCGCTGGCGGTGGCCGTGCGCGCGCGGAGCGGACCGGACGACCCGCGGATCTCGGTGGGCGCGGCGCCGCCCGCCACGCTGCTGCCCGGCGACGTCCGCGACCCCGCCGGACGCATGATCGCCGGCGCGGTGTGGACCGGGCTGACCGCCTACGACGGGCGGGGCGGGACGCCGGTCGACGCCGCCGCCGAGTCGATCACGAGCCGGGACCGGCGTGTCTGGACGATCCGGCTGCGCCCCGGGCAGCGCTTCCACGACGGCTCCGCGGTGACGGCGCGGTCGTTCGTCGACGCCTGGCGGGCCGTGCTGCGCGAGGGCTGGCACGGTGCCCGCCTGCTCACCGACGTGGCCCGGGTGAAGGGCGCGGGCGGCCGGGACGACGACGTCGAAGGGCTGAAGGTGCGGGACGAGCGCACCTTCGAGGTCGCGCTCGACCGCCCGTTCAACGGGTTCCCCGCGCTGCTGGCGGACCCGGCGTTCCTGCCGCTGCCCGACGCCGTGCTGCGGTCGCGCGACTGGGCCTCCTACGCGCGCCGGCCGATCGGCAACGGCCCGTACCGCGTCCGCTCCCACGACGCCCGCGAGACGGTGCTGGAGCCGCGGGACGGCCGCGGCCCCGCGATCGTGGTGCGCGCGATGCCGGACGCCGGCGCCCAGTACCGCGCCGTGCGGGCGGGCGAGCTGGACGTGGCCACCGCCGTCCCGCCGGACAAGCACGCGTCGATGGACGCCGACTTCCGCGGCCGCCACCTGTCGGTGCCCGGCCGGACCGCGACCTACCTGGCGTTCCCGGAGTGGGAGGAGCGGTTCGCCGCCCCGGCCCTGCGGCACGCGCTGTCCATGGCGATCGACCGGCGGGCGGTGGCCGAGGGGCCGCTCGGGCACCAGGTCAGCCCCGCCGACGCGCTCGTCCCGCCGGGCATCGCGCTGGGCCGCCGCGAGGGCCAGTGCCGGGCGTGCGTGCACGACGGGGCCGCCGCGGCAGCCGCGCTCGCCGACGCGGGCGGGCTCGACGGTCCCGTCACCCTCTGGTACGAGGCGGGCGCGGGCGACGACGCGTGGGTGCGGGCCGTCGCCGACCAGTGGCGGTCGACGCTGAAGCTGGACGTGCGGCCGAAGGCGGTGCCCGCCGCCGAACTGCGCAGGGCCCTCGCCGAGCGCCGCGTCGACGGCCCGTACGCGGTGCGCTCGGCCGCGGCCTACCCCGCCCCCGCCGCCGCTCTCGCCCCGCTGCCGCGCCCCGACGACGGCCCCGCCGCGGACCTCATCGAGCAGTCCCTGCGCGCCGCCACGCCCGACGACGGCGTGATCCCGGCACGGCTGGCCGAGTCGTCCCTGCTGCGCGACATGCCGGTGATGCCGCTGTGGTGCCGGCACGACCACCTGGTCTGGTCGGAACGCGTCCGCGGTGTGACCGCCGACGCCTTCGCCGGGCTGGTGCTGCCGCGTCTCAGGGCGACGGACTGACCTCCGTCAGCGCGGACCACTCGGCCCGCACCTTCGCCGACTCCTCCTCGCGGCCGAGGACGGCCAGCCCGCGCCACAGGCGGCCCAGCACTTCGCCGAGCCGTTCCCGGTGGAAGGCGGAACCGCCCTCGGCGGGCGGACGGTACAGATCGGCGGCCTCGGCGAGCGCGGCCACGGCGTCGGTGTCCCGGTCCAGCTGGATCAGGCACACGGCGAGATCGCGCAGGTAGGACGCCAGCTCGTCGCGGACCTCGGGGTCGGCGGCGTCGCGGCGCCGGCTCCGCCGCACCGCCTCCTCGAAATACGGCACGGCCTCCGCGTCGCGGTGCAGCATCGACAGGGCCACGCCCAGCCGGTTGGCGGCGAGGGGCAGGTTGGCGGCGATGTCGGGGTGTCCGGGGTCGTCGGCGTGGCTCCGGTAGACCTCGACCGCCTGCCGGAGATGGCGGGCCGCGTCCTCCAGTCGGTCGCGGGCCAGCAGCCGAAGGCCGACGTCCAAGGCGGCGTCGCCGAGCGAGACGGCCTCGCGCCCGTCCGGGCGCTTCATCACCCGGGCGTCGGCGACGGCGCTCTCCCCCACCGCGATGCTCTCCTCGCCGCGTCCGGCCTCCTCCAGGAGCCGGGCCAGCAGCAGCTCGGCGGACACGAGCCGCTCGGCCCTCGCGATGTCGTCCGCCGTCGGCGGTTCGGCGGGCCGCGGCGACTCGTCGCGGGCGGCGGTCGCGGCGGCGATGGCGCCGTCGAGGTCGCCGTCCGCCCGCAGCCGCCGCGCCAGCCGCCGCAGCGCCCCGAGCCGGTATCCGAGCAGCGACTCGGGCGTGCCGGCGGCCGCCTCCTCGGGGCGGTAGTCGGCGGTGCGCGCGACGATCTCCTTCAGCAGCGGCACGGTCTCCTCGGCCCGTCCGGACGCGGCCAGCCGGCCCTCCAGGTTGAGCAGCGCGACGACCAGCACGACGCGGTACCGCACCGGGTCGCGGTCGAACAGCCGCCGCGCGGCGGGCACGGCCCGCCGCAGGTCGGCGACCGCCTCGTCCAGACGGCCCGCCGCGGCCAGCTCCTGGGATCCGTTCACCAACGCGGCGACGGCGTCGGCATCCAGCTCGCCCTGCTCGGACGCGACGGCTCGGGACTCATCGGGCAACGCGGAACCTCCTCGGAACGATCGGGGAAAGATGATCTTTGAGTCCGACGAGGGCGCCGCGCGGCCGGTTCCCCGGGGCGCGGCCCGCCGCGCGCGGTCAGGCCAGCGCGGCGAGGCGGTGCGCCAGCGCGGTGTGGCGGCGTCCGGCGCCCGGGGTGCGGACGGCGGCGGCCAGCGCGCGGCGCGAGCCCACCAGCACCACCAGCTTCTTGGCGCGGGTGATGCCGGTGTAGAGGAGGTTGCGGCGCAGCATCATCCACGCGCCGGTGGTCAGCGGGATCACCACGGCCGGGTACTCGCTGCCCTGGGAGCGGTGGATGGTGATCGCGTATGCGTGGGTGATCTCGTCCAGCTCGTCGAAGCCGTACTCGATGTCCTCGTCCTCGTCGGTCCGGACGGTCAGGGTGTGCTCCTCCGGCGAGACCTTGGTGACGACGCCGACGGTGCCGTTGAACACCCCCGCCTCGCCCTTGTCGTAGTTGTTGCGCAGCTGCGTGACCTTGTCGCCGGGCCGGTACACGCGGCCGCCGTAGCGGCGCTCGGGCTGCCCCTCCCGGTGCGGCGTGAGGGCCTCCTGCAGCAGCGTGTTGAGGGTTCCGGCGCCCGCCGCGCCCCGGTGCATCGGCGTGAGCACCTGGACGTCGCGGCGCGGGTCGAGGCCGAACTTGCGCGGGATGCGGTTGGCCACCACGTCCACGGTCAGTTCGGCGGTCTCCTCCGGGTCGTCGCACGGGAACAGGAAGAAGTCGGGGTAGCCGCGGGTGTGCGGCGGCTCCCCCGCGTTGACGCGGTGGGCGTTGACGACGATCCCGGACTGCTGCGCCTGCCGGAAGATCCGGGTGAGCCGCACCCGCGGGATCACCTCGGCGTTCAGCAGGTCGGCCAGCACCTCGCCGGCGCCCACCGACGGCAGCTGGTCGACGTCGCCGACCAGCAGCAGATGGGCGCCGCGGGGGATCGCCCTGACCAGCTTGTTGGCCAGGATCAGGTCGACCATGGAGCTCTCGTCGACCACGACCAGGTCGGCGTCCAGCGGGTTGTCGAGGTCGTACTTCGGGTCCCCGCCGGGCTGCAGCTGCAGCAGCCGGTGCACGGTGGCGGCCTCGTGCCCGGTGAGCTCGGCCAGCCGCTTGGCGGCCCGTCCGGTCGGCGCCACCAGCACGATCCGGGCCTTCTTGGCGGCGGCCAGCTCGACGATCGACCGCACCGTGAAGCTCTTGCCGCAGCCGGGCCCGCCGGTCAGCACCGCGACCTTGGAGGTGAGCGCGAGCCGCACCGCCTCCTCCTGTTCGGGCGCCAGGTCGGCGCCGGTGCGCCGCCGCAGCCAGGCCAGCGCCCTGTCCCAGTCGACGTCGGCGAACGCGTTGAGCCGGTCGTGCGGGGCGTCGAGCAGCTCGCGCAGCCCCCGCGCCAGCGACCGCTCGGCCCGGTGGAACGGCGGCAGGTACACGGCCGGGACGGTCCCCGCGCCCTCCGCCGTCCCCGGCACCGGCTCGCGGACCACGCCCTCCTCCTCGGCGGCCAGCTCGTCCAGCGCCGGGCCGATCAGCTCGCGCGGCACGCCCAGGATCTTCTCGGCGGCGGTGACCAGGTTCGGCTCGGGCAGGTAGACGTGCCCGTCGTCGGCGGCCTCCGACAGGGTGTACCGCAGCCCCGCCTTGATCCGCTCGGGGCTGTCGTGCGGGATGCCGACCGCCTGGGCGATGGTGTCGGCGGTCTTGAAGCCGATGCCCCACACGTCGGCGGCCAGCCGGTACGGCTCGCGGCGCACCGTGTCGATGGCCGCGTCGCCGTACTGCTTGTAGATCCGCACCGCCAGCGACGTGGACACCCCGACGCCCTGCAGGAAGACCATGACCTCCTTGATGGCCTTCTGCTCCTCCCAGGCGTCGGCGATCCGCTTCATGCGCTTGGGGCCGAGCCCGGGCACCTCGACCAGCCGGTCCGGCTCCTCCTCGATGATCCGCAGGATGTCGGTGCCGAAGTGCTCCACCATCCGGTCGGCCATCACCGGGCCGATGCCCTTGATCATCCCGGAGCCCAGGTACCGGCGGATGCCCTGGACGGTGGCGGGCAGCACGGTGGTGTACGACTCGACCTCGAACTGCCGCCCGTACTTGGGATGCGAGCGCCACCGGCCGGTCAGCCGCAGGCTCTCCCCCACCTGCGCGCCGAGCAGCGCGCCGACCACGGTCAGCAGCTCGTCGCCGGACTTCTCCGTGGCGACGCGCGCGACCGTGTACCCGGTCTCCTCGTTGGCGTAGGTGATCCGTTCGAGGACGGCCTCCAGCACCACCGGGCCGGGCCCCTTGCCGGCGTGCCGCTGGGAGGCCGACGCACTGCTCATCACGGATCACATGATGTCGGATGCGCCGCCGCTCTCGTCACCGAAAGGGCGGGGTCGGCGCCCGAGGACGCTCGCCGGTTCGCGGAACGCTTCCGATCGGCACCGGATCGGCCTGCGCCACGGGCGTCGCGGGCGGCTTCGCCGCTTCGGATGCGAGATCATCCCATGGAACGATGAAGTGCCCGCCCCCCACAGCCGGAACCTGGAGCCATGCAGCCGTCCCGAGACCACCCCGACAAGATCGGCCCGTACCAGGTGCTCGGACGGCTCGGCGAGGGCGGCATGGGCCAGGTGTACCTGGCCGCGTCGCCGAGCCGGCGGCTCGTCGCTCTGAAGGTGATCCGGCCGGAGCTGCTGGACGATCCGCACTGGCGGGAGCGGTTCCGCCGAGAGGTCGCCTCGGCCCGCTCGGTGAGCGGCTTCTACACCGCCCCTGTGGTGGACGCCGACCCCGACGCCGAACTGCCCTGGCTGGCCACGCAGTACATCCGCGGGGTGAGCCTGGCCGCGGCGGTGCGGGAGAAGGGCCCGCTGCCCGAGCAGGCCGTGTGCCGTCTGGGGGCCGGGCTCGCCGAGGCGCTCATCGCCATCCACCGGGCGGGGATCGTCCATCGGGACCTCAAGCCGTCCAACGTGCTGCTGGCCGCCGACGGCCCCCGGGTGATCGACTTCGGCATCGCCCGGCCGCTGGACGCCCTTCCGCTGTCGCGGTCGGCGATCGTGGGCACGCCGGAGTACATGTCCCCCGAGCAGGCCCTCGCCGAGACCGTCACACCCGCCAGCGACGTGTTCTCCCTGGGCTCGACCCTGGTGTACGCGGCGACCGGCAAGGCCCCGTTCGGCACCGGTCACAAGGTCCGCGCCCGCATCGTCCACCGCGAGCCCGACCTGACCGGCCTTCCCGACCCGCTGCGCGGCCTGGTCACCCTGTGCCTGGCCAAGGCCCCCGGCGAGCGGCCGACCCCGGAGCAGGTGCTCACGGCGTTGTCCACGCTGCTCGACGCCCACTACGGCGAGGAGTGGCCGCCCGCGGACGTCGAGGAACTGATCGGCGCCCAGGAGCGCACCCTCGTCCAGATGACGGCCGTCTACGAGCAGTCGACGGCGCCCGGACCGCCGCCGGAACCCCCCGACCGCCGACACGACCGGCGGAGTCGCCCATCACGGTAGGTTTCGGATTTTCCACAACAAGACCACCCAGCCCGCAGCAAGACCCATGTGATCACCTGGATACGATGAAACCCGGAGCGTCTACGCAGGTGTGGACAGCAGTTGGGAGCGAGTGCATGTCGGATTTCGAGCTCAACCACACGGGCGGGCGGCTGCCCCTCGAGGTGACGCAGGCCACCGAGGGACCCTCGGGCCTGAGCATCAACCGGCTCCTCAAAGAGACCGGCCACGTCACCCTCGACCCGGGGTTCACCAACACCGCGTCCACCACCTCCGCGATCACCTATATCGACGGCGAGGCGGGCATCCTCCGGTACCGCGGCTACCCGATCGAAGAGCTCGCCGAGCGGTCGTCCTTCCTTGAAGTCGCCTACCTGCTGATCTACGGCGAGCTGCCGACGGCCGACCAGCTCGACCGCTTCACCGACCGGGTGCGACGGCACACGCTCCTGGACGAGAAGTTCCGCAACTTCTTCACGGTGTTCCCCCGCCAGGCCCACCCCATGGCGGTGCTGTCCTCGGCGGTCAGCGCGCTGTCCACCTTCTACCAGGACAACCTGGACCCCTTCGACGAGGAGCAGGTCGACCTGTCCAGCATCCGGCTGATCGCCAAGCTGCCGACGATCGCCGCGTACGCCTACAAGACCTCCGTCGGGCAGCCGCTGCTCTACCCCGACAACTCCCTGGGGTACGTCGAGAACTTCCTGCGGATGACGTTCGGCCTGCCCACCGAGCCGTACGAGGTCGACCCCGAGATCGTGCGGATCCTGGACATGCTGTTCATCCTGCACGCCGACCACGAGCAGAACTGCTCGACCTCCACGGTGCGGCTCGTCGGCTCCAGCCACGCCAACCTGTTCTCCTCCGTCTCCGCGGGCGTGGACGCTCTGTTCGGCCCCCTGCACGGCGGCGCCAACCAGGCCGTCCTGGAGATGCTCGAACGCATCCACGCCGAGGGCGGCAACGTCGAAGACTTCGTCCGGCGCGTCAAGAACAAGGAGCCCGGCCTCAAGCTCATGGGCTTCGGCCACCGCGTCTACCGCAACTACGACCCGCGCGCCGCCGTGGTCAAGAAGGCCACCCGCAAGGTGCTGGACATCCTCGGCAAGAGCGACCCCCTCCTGGACCTGGCCATGCGCCTGGAGGAGGTCGCGCTCAACGACGACTACTTCATCGAGCGCAAGCTCTACCCGAACGTCGACTTCTACACCGGCGTCATCTACAAGGCCATGGGCTTCCCCACGAACGCCTTCACGGTGCTGTTCGCGCTGGGCCGGCTGCCCGGCTGGATCGCCCAGTGGCGCGAGATGATCAACGACCCGGCGACCAAGATCGGCCGGCCTCGCCAGGTCTACGTCGGTCCGGGCGAGCGCCACTACGTCGACATCTCCGAGCGCTGACGTCCCGTGCCGCGCCGGGGACAGCAGCGTCCCCGGCGCGGCACACGGGTGTCACCCGGCGGCAGCAGCCGCCGCGCGCATTCCGCGCCTGACGCAGACACTCGGCGGTGCGTGGGCGCACCCCATGCGTTATCCACAGAACGGTCTTCTACTTCTGTGAGGGGCCCGCGGCGGCCGACCCTGGACGGCGAACGCACGCCACCAGGAGGCCGCACATGCCGCACACGATCGACATCACCGTTCCCGAGACGGTCACCGCGACCTTCGTCGTCGCCGCCGACCAGGCTGATCCCCCGCTCGAATTCGAAGGCCTGCCCGAACCGTTCGCGGCAGAGGCGGCCGAGCGGCTCGGCACGCCCGCCTTGACGGTGACCGCGTACCGCGCCTGCGACTCGCCGTGGGATCTGCACCGCCCCCTTCACGCACCCGACGAGGACGAGCCGGAAACGGCGCGCAGGGCCGCGCACCACATCGGTGTCACCGCCGCCGTCCCCGTCCACGACCTGCCGTTCGGCCTGCAGCTCGCCCGCGCCGTCACCGGAGCGGTCGCTGACGACGTGGACGGCATCCCGATCGACTACGACACCGGCCAGGTGCTGCCGTTCCGGGACGCCGAGCCGCCCGGCTTCGCCCTGGCCGACGACTGGCTGGGCGCCTGGCCGCCGCCGTCGCCCGCCGACCCTCGTTGCCCGGCCCTCGACGACGACCCCGAGGGGTGCGCGTGCCTGGAACTGACCACCCGCGGCCTGACCCGTTTCGGCCTCCCCGAGCTGCGCATGACCGCAGTCGCCTGCCGCCACGGCCTCGCCGCTCTCAACGTCCTGCGCACCACGGCCCAGCGCCTGCTCCCCCTCGGCAGAACCCCCGGCCGGCACATCATCCCCCGGCAGATGCCGCTCACCGGCGCCGATTTCGGCGCCTATTGGGGCACCGACGAAGTGATGTGGCACGGCGACCCGCTGCTCGTCCAGCTCACCCCCATCCGGCCGGACCTGCTCAGGGTCGGCCCTCCGGCCGACTGGCCCGGCTCACAGAACGATTGGCTCTGGGACGAGCTCCCACCGGTCATGTACGACCTGTGCAGTTATCCCCCTGACTCGGCCACGGCGGCCTGAACCCACGCGGTGCCGGACAAGCCGCGGAGTCAGCGCTCGGCGGCCAGCCTTACGCCGAGGCCGATGAACAGGCCGCCGGTTGCGACGTCGATCCGGCGGCGGACGGCGCGTCTGCGGCGCAGCCATCCGCCGATCCGTCCCGCCAGCACGCCGACCGTCCCGTCGACCAGGAACTCCAGCGCGACCAGGAGCACGCCGAGGATGGCGAACTGCAGCCACACCCGGCCGAGATCCGGGTCGACGAACTGCGGAAGGAAGGCGATCGTGAACGTCACCATCTTCGGATTGAGCAGGTTCGTCAGCAGGCCGGACAGGTACGCCCGGCGGCCCGGCATCCCGCCGCGTTCGATCGGCGCGTCGTCCACGGTGGCCGCGCGGCGGCGGATCATCTGGACCCCGAGGTAGATCAGATAGGCGCCCCCGACGACGCGCACCACCGTGAAGGCGACCGGCACCGCCGCGAACAGGGCGGTCAGCCCGGCGGCCGCCACCGCCACGTGCACGGCTTCGCTCGTCGCGACACCGGCCGTCGCGAGCAGCCCCGCGCGCGGCCCGCCCCGCATCCCGCACCCCAGGACGAACAGCATGTCCGGCCCCGGCGTGATCATCGCGACGATGGTGGTGACCGTGAACGCCACGAGAAGCTGCTGGTCGATCGGCATGCGTCGATCCTCGCACACGCCCGTCGTTCGCCCGCGCCCCTCCGGACGGCGCCGTCGACCGCCCGCGTCTCCTCCTGGTCGAGCGGGGCTCGCTTCGCGCGGGAGGTCACCAGGCCCCAGGCCGTCCAGGTGTGGACCGACACCCCCACCGTCCTGCCGAGCGCGCGGCTGTGCACCCGGTGGCCGCCGCCGTCGGCGCTGTTGCCCGGCGTCTTGACGCCTACGTGCACCAGGTCGCCGGGCGCGGGGTGTTCGTAGCAGCGCACTGGCCGACCGGTGGCCCGGTCTAGGTTGGTCGGGGGGCGGGCAGCCGTAGCGGCGCGCTCGTGGGCGCCGCTGGCGACGGCCGGATCGCCGACCAGTCGGTGCGGCGGTCGATGTGCGCCCGCTTCCGCCGGTGGGCCGCCGACGGCATGTTCACGTGGATGCAGCAGGCCCCAGGCCCGCACCGACGCCGCCCCGGGGAATCGACTGGCTGGCGTCGACACGACCTAGTGGAGGGCCTTCACTGCCGCGCTTGGGCCCGCATCAGCAGTCGACAGGTGGTCACCGCCGAAGGACGGCCCCAGTTCCTTCGCTGCCGTCCTTGGCGGAATCGTTGCGGCGGGCCACCGGCCAGTTTCATCCTCTGGCTGCACACCACGGGTCCTCAGCGACGCCCTGGCGAACGCTCGTCAGAACCGCGCGCATCACATCGACCGTCGGCAGGTAGTCACGTTCAGGCATGGTCCCGAGGCTTGGCTACTGCCCTGTGCGTAGCGGGTTTGTCGTAGTCGTTGATGTTTCTCTGGTTGTTGGCGGGTGTTGGAGGAAGCGCCAATTCTTGGGGCTAGTTGTGTACATACCTCCATGGCTTTTCGGGGTGTGGCGGTGGTGTGCTTGCGGATATGCGACAGACGACGGGGCGGACGGTGGTGCCCGCCAGGGAAGGGCGGGCGGTGCAGGTGGCCGCCGGGCAGCGGGTGCGAGTGGTCGACCTCGAAGGCGGTCAGGTGGGCGACCTGTTCGCCTTCGCCGCCGGAGACACCGGCGAGCACTTGAGCGCCTCCCATACGCGCAGCGTGACGAGCCGCCTGTTCCCGCAGGTGGGCGAGGCGTTCGTCACCAACCGGCGGCGCCCGATCCTCACGCTGGTCTCCGACACGTCGCCGGGTCGGCACGACATGCTGATCGCGGCCTGCGATCCGGCCCGCTACGAGGCGCTCGACGCGCCGGGGCATCCGTCGTGCGCGCGGAATCTGGACCTGGCGCTGGCGGAGCTGGGCCTGTCCGTCGCCACCACGCCGCAGCCGGTCAACGTGTTCATGCGGATCCCCGTGGAGGAGTCGGGCCGCCTTCGGTGGCTGCCCGCGGAGAGCCGCCCCGGGGACGCGATCACGTTCGAGGCGGTCATGGACTGCCTCGTCGTGGTGTCGGCCTGTCCGCAGGACCTGGTCGACGTCAACGCCGGCGGGCCATCGCCGCTGGCCATTGATGTGATGGATTGAAAGGCAAATGATCATGAGTGTTGTTCGGGGGCACCCGGCGCTGCAGCCGGGACGCATCGGCGGCTTGACGACGGCGAACCGGTTGGCGGTGGCGCCGATGACACGGGTGTCGGCGGCCCCGGACGGTACGCCGACGCCGGAGATGGCCGAGTACTACGCGGCGTTCGCACAGGGCGGCTTCGGGCTGGTCATCACGGAGGGGACGTACACCGACACGGCCTATAGCCAGGGGTATCTCAAACAGCCCGGCCTGGTGTCGGAGCGGCACGTGGCGGCCTGGCGCGAGGTCACCGGCAAGGTGCGTGACGCGGGGGCGCGCATCGTGGCGCAGTTGATGCACGCCGGTGCGCTGTCGCAGGGGAACCCGTACCGGGAGGAGACCGCCGGGCCGTCCGCGGTGACACCGCTCGGCGAGAAGATGCCCGAGTACGGCGGGCACGGGCCGTGGCCGACGCCCAGGGAGATGAGCGAGGCCGACATCAAGGAGGCCGTCGACGGCTTCGCCGCCGCGGCGGCGAACGCGCGAGAGGCCGGGTTCGACGGCGTGGAGATCCACGCGGCCAACGGCTATCTGCTGGACCAGTTCCTCACGGACTACACCAACCGCCGCACGGACTCCTACGGCGGTTCCGCGGCCGACCGCGTGCGGTTGACGGCGGAGGTCGTGGCGGCCGTCCGCGCCGAGGTCGGGCCGGACTGGTGCGTCGGCGTGCGGCTGTCGCAGACCAAGGTGAACGACTTCCGGTACCGCTGGCCGGGCGGTGCCAGGGACGCGGAGACGATCTTCGCGGCGCTGGCCGACGCGGGCGCGACGTACCTGCACATCGCCAGCGAGGGCCGCGACTGGATCGAGACGGCGCGGCTGGACGGCGGGGTCACCATCACCGGCCTGGCCCGGCGGGTGAGCGGCCTGCCGGTGATCGCCAACGGCGGGATGCACCGGCCGCGGCAGGCGGCCCAGGTCCTGGACGACGGCCACGCCGACTTCCTCTCCGTGGGGCGGGGTGCGCTGGCCAACCCCGACCTGCCGCGCCGCCTGGCCGAGGGCCGGGAGCTCGAGGAGTTCGACCACACGATGCTGCAGCCGATGGCGACCCTGGACAACGCCCGCCGCTGGCGTCTGGCGGCACGCGCGGGCGTGTGAGCACGGCGGCCCCGCGTCCGGCCCGGGGCTTGACTTCCAGGGCCGGACGCGGGGCCTTCCCGCCGCATGAGTCGGGCGGCGGTCACAGCATGTCGCCGGCCTCCAGCGCCAGGAACAGGTCGACGCGGTCGGCGGTGCGGGTGACATCGCGGCCCGTCAGCTCTGCGATCTTGGCCAGCCGGTTGCGCAGGGTGTTGACGTGGACGTGCAGGGCGGCCGCGCTGGCCGCCCACTGCCCGTCGTGGTCCAGGAAGGCGCGCAGGGTCGCCTCCAGCTCGCTGCCGCGTCGGGTGTCGTGCGCGCGGATCGGGCCGAGGAGGCCGTCGGCGAGCGAGCGCAGGGTGTCGGCGTCCTGCGCGCCCAGCAGCAGCCGGTAGGTGCCCAGCTCGGCGAACGCCCGGACGGCGGGGCCGGCGCCGCCGCGCCGCAGCGTCTGGCACACCTCCCGGGAACGCACGAGCGGTTCCCGCAGCCCGGTCGAGTCCATGGCGACCCCGCCGAGGCCCACGACGGGACGCCGGCCCACGAACCGTTCGGCCACGTTCGCGGCGAGCCGTTCCGCCAAGGGCGCCAGCTCCCGTTCGGAACGCCGCCACGACAGCACGGCGACGACGTCCCGTGATCCGCCCGCGACGACCGCCGGGATGCCGTCGGCCGCGAAGAACTCGCCCGCCACCTCGGCCATCCCGGGCAGGGTGGACTCCTCGTCGGCGAACGCCAGCGCCCACACGGCCAGGGGGCCGTCGGGGTCCACGCCGAACGCGCGGAGCCGTCCGGGCACCTCGGCGGCCCTGCTGCCGCCCGACAGCACCATTTCCAGCAGCTCCCCGGCGAACCGCTGCTCGATGGCCTGCACCGCCTGCTGTTTGGCGACCTCCAGGCTGAGGAAGCGGGCCGCCTGCTCCAGCGCGGCCTGTTCCGCTCGCGTCAGGTCGGCGACCGGTCGCAGGCACACCAGCGCGGCGTCGACGTCTCCGACCGCGCCCACCAGGAACAGGGCCGCCCGCCCGGCGGCGCCGAGGTCGGTTTCCAGCGGCGGGGGCCGGCGGGCCAGCGCGGCCGCCACCGTGTGGAGCTGCTCGCCGGTCAGCTCGGCCCCCGCCGAGGCCAGCGGGCGTCCCATCCGGTCCACCACCGCCAGCGGCAGTTCGTAGTCGCGCCGCAGCACCCGCAGGACGCCGGACGCGCCCGCTCCCCGGGAGATCGCGGTGGCCAGCGCGTCGCCCCGGCGGACCATGCCGACCAGGGCGCTCTGGCGTTCCTCGGTGTACAGGCCGGCGACCGCCTCGGAGATCGCGGTGAACGGCACGTCCGGTGAGATCTCCAGCAGCGGCAGGGCCGCGCCCCGGCAGGCGGCCACCAGTTCCGGCGGGGTGGCGGGCATCTCCGGCCGCAGGCCGAACACGATGCCGGCGCCTTGCGCGCGTCTGACGTTCGCGACGAATTCGGCGGCCGTGATGCTGCCGAGCCACAGCCCGTTGGTCAGCACCAGTTCCCGCGGCCGCAGGTAGCGGGACGGATCGGGCAGCTCGGTGTTGTGGACCCAGGCGACCGGCTCCTCCAGCGCCCCCTCCGAGCCGGGCACGAGCACCCGCAAGCCCAGTGAGGTGGTGCGCACGAGCGCATTCAGCGAGAACATCTTGTGAGATTATCCGACGAGTACGAGAAAAGCATGGAGGTTCCTCCACTGTCCGGCCCGTGATCGCGCTGCTTATGTGGTGCACATCACGGACGGAGGAACCATGTCCCACAACCATCCCCTCGACGAGAGACCGGCCGAGGCGGTCCGCTTCGACGCGCACGGCGTCGCCCCCATCCCCGCCGCGTCCCGCGACTCGACGCCCTGGCAGCAGTTCTGGATCTGGTCCGGCGCCAACATCGCGCCGATCAACTGGGTGCTGGGGGCGCTCGGCGTCACGCTCGGCCTGAGCCTGGTGGAGACGCTGGTGGTGGTCGCCCTCGGCAACGCGGTGGGCTGCGCCGTCTTCGGTCTGTGCAACGTGATGGGCCACCGCACCGGCGTCAACCAGATGGTCCTCGCCCGCGCGGCGTTCGGCCGCCGCGGCGCCGTCGTCCCCGGGCTGGTCCAGGGACTGCTGGCCATGGGCTGGGTCGGCGTCAACACCTGGGTGGTGCTCGACCTGGTGATCGAGATCCTGGCGCAGCTCGGGGTGCACGGCGGCGTCGGGCTGAAGTATCTGGTGGCGGGGCTCATCATGGCGGTCCAGCTGGCGCTGGCGCTGTACGGCTTCTACGCCATCCGCACGTTCGAGAAGTACACCGTGCCGGCCACCGTGCTGATCATGGCGGTGATGACGGTGCTGGCGCTGACGCGCGCCGAGCCGCAGTGGACGGCCGCCACCGCCGCCACGCCCGCCGAGAAGGTCACCGCCGTCACCCAGCTGCTCACCGCCATCGGGGTCGGCTGGGGCATCAGCTGGCTGCCGTACTCGGCCGACTACAGCCGCTTCGTCCGCGTCGGAGTGTCCGACCGGTCGGTGTTCTGGTCGACCGCGCTCGGCATGTACGTCCCGACCGTGTGGCTGGCGGCGCTGGGCGCCTGCCTGGCCGGCGCGAGCGGCGATGGCGACCCGTCCACCCTGGTGACCGAGGCGTTCGGGGTGATGGCGGTGCCGGTGCTGCTGCTGATCCTGCACGGGCCGGTGGCGACGAACATCCTGAACCTGTACTCGTGCTCGCTGGCCGCGCTGTCGATCGGCCTGCGGATCGCCCGCTGGAAGCTGACCCTCGTCGCCGGGACGGTGGCCTCCGCGGTCCTGGCGGTGTTCGTCCAGGCCGACAGCTTCGCCCGCGCGTTCGACCACTGGATGGTCTCGATCCTGGTGTGGATCAGCCCGTGGGCGGCCATCGTGCTGGTGGACTTCTTCGTGCTCCGCCGGGGCCGACTGGACACGGCGGTCCTCTACCAGGACACGGGGCTGAACGCCCGTGCTCTGGTCAGCCTCGCGCTGGGACTGCTGGCGGCGTGGTCCTGGCAGTTCGGCATGGTGCCCGCGTTGCAGGGACCGATCGCCCGGGCGCTGGCTGGCACCGACTTCTCCTGGCTGTCGGGCGGCCTGGTCGCGGGAGGGCTGTACTGCGCGCTGACCGTACGCGCGCGGCGGCGGCCCGCTTCCGGCCGCGTGTCGGCCGCGGCGGCGCCTCGACCGACCCGCATGGACGGCGCGGCAGGCGGCGCATCGTCGTCGTGACCCGCCCCTGACGGGCGGAGCCGGATCGCTCGGCCCACCGCCGGACCGGTGGGCCGACCGGCATGCGACGCGTCAGGCGGCGGGCCGCTGCAGCGCGCCGCGACGCGCGCGAAGCTCGTCGAGCCGTTGGGCGGTCAGGTCGTAGCGCAGGGTCACGGCGATCGACACGGCCGTGAGCAGCGCGGGCCCCACGGTGCCGCCGAGCAGAATGGCGTCGACGGCGCCGTCCGGCTGGCGCACCGGTTCGTCGGGTTCGGAGGAGACGAATCCGGCGGCGGCCAGCAGCCATCCGAACAGGAGGGCTCCGAACGCCATCGTGACGGTTTCGAGGGCGGTCCACAGCCCGGTGAACACTCCGGCGCGGCGCATGCCCGACCGCAGTTCGTCGTAGACGAGCGTGTCGGCCAGCATGGAGAACTGCAGCAGTTGCAGGCCCGCGTATCCGGTGCCGATCACCGTCGCGCAGGCGTGCGCGTACACCGTGCCGAACGCGGGGGTCAGTATCAGCGACGCGGCGCCCAGCAGGTACAGGCCGGAGGCGATGACCATCGCGGCGCGCTTGTCGTACCGGCGCGCCACCGCCACCCACGCGGGCATGGTCAGCACCATCGGTCCGATGATCGCCAGGAACAGGGTGGTGATCGCGCCGGTGTCCTCCAGGACGTAGGAGGCGAAGTACGGCGCGCCCGCCAGCATGATCGCCGCCGCCAGAATCTGGGTGCAGCTGAGCGCGGTGAGCAGGAGGAACGGCCGGTTGCCGCGCACGGCGGCCAGCTGCCGCCACACGGACGTGTGCTCGGCGGGACGGCCCGGGGCGGTCCGTACGATGCGGGGCGCGCGGGCCGTGCCGAAGAACGCGCCGACCATGGCGGCGAACAGGATCGCGGCGATGACCAGGCCCATCAGCCGGTAGCCCGCGATGGTGGGGGCGCCGCCCCGCGCGTTGACCAGGGCCGGCGCGAGGCCGCCCGACAGCAGGATCGCCACGCCCACGAAGGCCATCCGCCAGGTGAGCAGTTCGGACTGCTCGTGGTAGGAGTCGGTCATCTCCGCGGGCATGGCCTTGTACGGAACTTCGAACAGCGCGTACGCGGTGGCGGCGAGCAGGAAGCACGCGCCGACGTAGAAGGCGGCGGGCATGCCGCGCAGGGGCGTGCCCGCGAACATCAGCGCGAACAGCGGGGGCAGCGTGACGGCGCCCGCCAGCAGCCAGGGCCGCCGCGGGCCGTGCCGCGACACCGTGCGGTCCGAAAGACGTCCGACCAGCGGATTGACCAGCAGGTCCCAGGCTTTGGGCAGGAAGACCGCGACCCCGGCGGCTCCGGCCGGCACGTCCAGGACATTGGTGAGGTAGTAGAGCAGGAGCAGTCCGGGAATGGTGCTGAACATTCCCGTGCCGAACGAACCGATCCCATAGCCGATGCGCAGCGAACGGGGCAGCGGAGCCGGACGCACCACGCCATTAGAACCCGCTTCACCTCGCCGGTAAAGACGATCAGGCGGGAGCGCTGAAAACCGTCGGGTTTCTACTGAATGCCATGTCGGGTTTCGGTGAGCATTCATGACGCTCGCGGGCGTGCGGCATCGGGCGCGGTCGTGCGTCCGGCTCGCGGTGACGGCTACTGTCGTCTGCCATGGGGACCGAGGAAACGACGGGGTCGCTGGACCGGGTGCTGGCCGACATCGCCGACGAACGCGCGGCCCAGGACCGCCGTTGGGGTCCGCAGGAGTTTCCCGACGGCACGGGGCCGGAGCACGCCGCGGCTGCGGAGCGGGCCAAGCGCGCCTGCGCCGAGGCGTCGCGGCGCGGCGAACTGACCTGGCGGCATGTGCTGACGGAGGAGTTCTGCGAGGCGCTGGCCGAGTCGGATCCCGCCAGGCTCCGCGCGGAGCTGGTCCAGACGGCGGCCGTGGCGGTGAAGTGGATCCAGTCGTTGGACAGCCGTCACGGCGTCCCCTCCCCCGAAGGCGACCGTGGCGGCGCCCCCGCCGAGAAGCTGGTGCGCGACCGCATCCCCGACATCATCCGGGCTTCCGGGCGGGAACCGTCCGTGCGCGTGGTCGGGGACGGCGAGTACGCGTCACTGCTGCGGGCCAAGCTGTATGAGGAGGTCGCGGAATACGTGGCGTGCGGCGATGCGGAGGAGCTCGCCGATGTCTTGGAGGTCGTCCACGCCTTGGCCGCCCTGCACGGCGTCGCCCCGGAGGAACTCGAACGACGACGTGCCGCCAAGGCAGCCGAACGCGGCGGGTTCGCCGACCGCCTCGTGCTGCGCCTCGACGCCGACCGGACATGACCCGCCGATCGACGTCGGCCGTGACACGTTCCGGAGCTGACGGGTGGCCGACCGCTGATCCGGCCACGAAGATGACGCGCTGCCGTCCAAGGAGGCGCACACCTCATCTCCGCTGACTCGGTCGGCGCTGCCCAGGACGACCGGTAGCCGACCCCGCTGAATGCGTCAGCGGAGGCGAAGGGGACGCGCTGCGATACGAGGAGGCGGACACCCTCTCAGGCGGAGTCCGGCCTTGTTGGAGACCAGCTGCCAAGGGCAGAACTGACAAGTTGCGGTACGAGAATGCGAACAACCCGCCTCGCGGTAGGGGCTGGGCAGGCTCGGCCCACGTTGCAAGAAGTGGCAGGGAGCCGACTGCCTGGTCCGGCTCTGAAGAAGACGCTAGCGAGGACGGAGAGGACGCGCTGCGGCACGAGGAGGCGGGCCACCGGCGTCGGCAACGGCTCCACCTACCGGATGATCCCGGCGATCTTCCAGGTGCGGGAGCTGGCCGAGGCGGACCGCGGCGACTCCGCGGCCGCCGAGCGGGCGCCGGCCCGCGCGCGGCTCGCCGCGGCGGCCGCGATCGGCCTCATCTCGGCGGTGGGCGCCGACGGCGGCGTGCTGATCCAGCAGACCTTCCGAATCGCTCAGGCGATGGAGTCTGTGCCCCGCTCAGCGCGTTGCCAGAGGTTGCGGGTAGCCGGCCGACTGGCCTGGCCTTCTCGAACACCGGCTAGCGGGGGCGGACGACGCCGGTTTCGTACGCGACGATGACGAGCTGGGCCCGGTCGCGCGCGTGCAGCTTGGCCAGCAGGTGCCCGATATGGGTCTTGACGGTGGCCAGGCTGAGCCGCAGGTGTTCGGCGATCTCGGCGTTGGACAGGCCGCGGGCGACCAGTTCCAGCACCTCCAGCTCGCGCGCGGTCACCCCGTCCAGTTCTCGGGCCGGCGGCCGGGACGGCTCGGGGCGGCGGACGAACTCCGCGATCAGCCGGCGGGTGACGGTCGGGGCGAGCAGCGCCTCCCCGGCCGCGACGACGCGGACGGCCGACAGCAGGTCGGCGGGCGGGGTGTCCTTGAGCAGGAAGCCGCTGGCGCCCGCGCGCAGCGCCGCGTAGACGTAGGCGTCCAGGTCGAACGTGGTGAGGATGAGCACCCGCACGTCTGTCGAGGCGCAGATGCGGCGGGTGGCCTCGATGCCGTCCATCTCGGGCATCCGCACGTCCATCAGCACCACGTCGGGCCGTTCGCGCGACGCCAGCTCGACCGCTTCGGCGCCCGTCCCGGCCTCACCCACGGCGACCAGGCCGGGGGCGGTGTCGATGAGCAGGCGGAAGCTCCCTCGCACCAGCGCCTGGTCGTCGGCGACCAGCACCCGGATGTCGCTCATCCGCCCCTCACGGTGTCGTACGGCAGGCGGGCCCGCACCGCGAAGCCGCCCTCCGGCCGGGGACCTGCGGTGAAATCCCCGCCGTACATCATGGCGCGTTCCCGCATGCCGATCAGTCCGTGGCCGGCGCCCGGAGCGGCGGGCGGCACGCGCGTGCCGGGCCCGTCGTCGACGACCTCGATGCGCACCTCGCCCCCGTCGGCCTCGACGGTGACGCGGCAGCGGGCCGGGGCGGCGTGCTTGACGACGTTCGTCACCGCCTCCTGGACGATGCGGTACGCCGACAGCGCGACGCCTTCGGGCAGCCGTCCCGCCTTCAGCTCCAGGTCGACGCGGACGCCCGCCATCGCCGCGCGTTCGACGAGGTGAGGCAGCCCCGACAGGCCGGGCGCGGGCGCCGTCTCGGTCTCCGCCCGGCCGCCCGCGCGCAGCACCCCGAGCAGGCGGCGCATCTCGGTGAGGGCGCCGCGGCTGGTGGACTCGATGACGCGCAGCGCCTCGCGCGCCTCCTCGGGCCGTTCTTCGGCGACGTGGTTGGCGACCCCGGCCTTGACGGCGATCAGGCTCATGCTGTGCGCGACGACGTCGTGCAGCTCGCGCGCGATGCGCAGCCGTTCCTCGGCCACCGCCTGATCGGCCAGCCGCGCCGCCGCCTGCCCGGTCTGCGCGCGCCGTTCGCGCACCGCGCGCCCGAGCGTCCACGCCGCGCCGAGCACGGCCAAGGAGAGCACGACCTCGAACACGCGCTGCGCGCGCCAGTCCCGCGGCCCGGCCAACGCGCTGACAAGAAGGGCAAGACCGCTGACCGCGCCGACGGCGGGGGTGGGGATCCACCGCCGCCGCGGCTGGGTGAGCGCGACCGCGTACAGCGCGTACGCGGCGGCGGCGAAGAACATCGTCGGCAGGTCGGCGGGCACGGCGACGACGGAGAGCGCGAGGACGAGCACGAACACCGGAACGGGCCACAGCCGCCGCACGGCGAGCGGCGCCCCGGTGCCGATGACGACGAGCCATTCGAGGAAGGACGGCGCCGCGGCGGGGCCGCGGGCGGCGGTCGCCGCCGCGAGCACGAGCGTGCAGAGGACGGCGACCGCGGCGTCGACCGCGATGAGCTGACGCCTGCTCAGCCGACTCGCCAGGAGAGATCGCAACTCCGATTCCGCCACGCTGCGACCGTATCGGGGCGGACGGCCGGCCGCCTCCGGCCAGGGGATGACATCCTCAGGTCGGACGGGCGCGCGGCGGCGGTCGCACCCTCCGTCCCTGGTCGCAGGCACGGTTTCGGATCGTGCTCCGATGCCTGACGGGGCGGAGGCGCGCCACCGTTGGCGGCATGATCGAAGTGCGCGAACTGACCAAGCGCTACGGCTCGACCACCGCTGTGGACGGGCTGTCGTTCCAGGTGTCGCCGGGCTCGGTGACGGGATTCCTGGGGCCGAACGGTGCGGGGAAGTCCACCACGATGCGCGTCCTCCTCGGCCTGGCGGCGCCCACGTCCGGCGCCGCGCTGGTCAATGGCAGGCGCTACGCCGAACTGCGACGCCCCCTGTGCGAGGTGGGGGCGCTGCTGGACGCGACTGCCGTCCACGGTGGTCGCCGCGCCTGCGACCATCTGCGATGGCTGGCGCGCACCAACGGCATACCGACGCGTCGCGTCGCGGAGGTGCTCGAGCAGGTGGGACTCGCAGGGGTGGCCCGTAAGCGGGTCGGTGGCTTCTCCCTGGGGATGAAGCAGCGGCTCGGCATCGCGGCGGCGCTGCTCGGCGATCCCGGTGTGCTGCTGCTCGACGAACCCGTCAACGGGCTCGACCCCGACGGCGTCCGCTGGATCCGCGGGTTGCTGCGCGCGCTGGCCACCGAGGGACGGACCGTGCTGGTGTCCAGCCATCTCATCGGTGAGATGGAGCTGACCGCCGACCGCCTCGTCATCATCGGCCGGGGACGTCTCATCGCCGACACCTCCGTCGCGGAACTGGCCGAACGGTTCCGGCGCGGAGTTCTCGTCCGGTCGCCCCGGCAGGCCGAGCTGACCGCGGTGCTGGCGGGGGCGGGCGCGTCCGTGGAGACGCTCTCCGACGGTGGACTGTCGGTGAACGGCATGGACGTCGCGCGAATCGGCGAACTGGCCGCCGCGCGCGGCATCCCGCTGCACGAGGTGACGCCGCGCAGCGCCTCCTTGGAAGAGGCGTACGTGCAGCTCACGAGCGCCGACGTCGACTACCGGGCGGCGGAGGGGGCACGGCGGTGACCGGGGCGCTCGCGGCGGAATGGATCAAATTGCGGTCGGTCCGCTCCACGTGCCACGTGCTCGCCGTCGTCGCGGCGGTCCTGCCGCTGGTCGCGCTGATGGCGTGGAACGGCGCGACCGGCTGGGACTCGGGGACGCCCGAGGAGCGCGCGGCCTGGGAACGTGCGCAGCCCTTGGAGGAGGCGGTCCTGCCGTTCGTCCAGCTGTGCGCGGCGGTGCTCGGCATCATGGCGATCACCTCCGAGTACGCGACGGGGACGATCCGTGCGAGCCTGACCGCCGTGCCGTCCCGTCGCACCGCGCTGGCGGCCAAGGCCGGTGCCGTGGCCGCGGTGTCGCTCGCCATGGGGCTGGTGGCGGTGTTCGCGATGCACGGGATCGCGCGTCTGGTCATCGGGGGCCGGCCGTTGGCCGACTACGACGAGCCGTTCTCGGACGCGGTGCCGTTGCTGCTGTCTTCGGGTGTGTCGGTGGCGGTTGTCGCGCTGGTGGGGCTCGGTGTGGGCACCGCGTTGCGTTCCACGGCCGGCGCCCTGGTCGTGGTGTGCGGCCTGCTGTTCGTGCTGCCCGTCGTACCGGCGTTCCTTCCGTCCCCCTGGGGCGAGCGGCTGGCCGGTGTGACGGTGTCCGACCTCGCCGTCCAGTCAGCGGGCGGAGCGGACGATCCGCTGCTGCCGCCCCTGGCCGCCTGCGCCGTCATGGCCGCGTACGTGGGCATCGCCCTGGGGAGCGGCGCGGCACTGCTGCTGAGGAGGGATCAATGACGACGGCTCCCGGGATCACGGCGGGGCGTGTCCTCGCCGCCGAATGGCTGAAGCTTCGCACGCTCCGCTCCGCCTTCTGGACGTCGGCCGCGGCGGCCGTGCTCATCGGGCTGGCCGCCCTGCTCGCCTGGTACGCGGTCGGCGTCTGGGACGGTCTCACGCCGGAGCAGCGGAAGTCGTTCGCGCTGTCGCCTTTGGCGGACGTGACCGCGTGGGCGGTGTCGCTGTGCATGGCCGTCCTGGGCGTGACGGCGGCGACGTCCGAATACCGCTCCGGCACGATCCGGGCGACCTGCGTCGCGGTGCCGCGCCGCGGACTGGTGCTCGCGGCCAAGGCGGGCGTGGTCGGCGCGGTGGGGCTGGCCGTCGGGCAGGTCGCCGCGTTCGGCGCGTTCCTGGCGTCTTCGGCCATCATCGGCGACCGCCCGATCGACGGCCAGGACCTCGTCCTCGCCGACCAGGCGCCGCACCTGCTGGCCACCGGGCTGTCGGTCGCGGTGTTCGCGGTGCTGGGGATGGCGCTGGGCGTGCTGCTGCGCTCGACGGCCGGGGCCGTGGTGGTCGTCGTGCTCCTGTGGCACGTCCTGCCGATGCTGGCGGCCAACCTGCCCGCGCCGTGGGACGCGCGGGTCGGCTCGGTGATGCTCAGCGGCCTGGCCGACCAGATCGCCGACGGGTCGGACACGCCCTCCATCTACGGCGAGCTGCTGGCGCCCCCGGCGGCGCTTGCCCTGCTGCTGGCCTACGCGGTGGTGCCGTTGGCCGCCGCCGCGGTCGCGGCCGGCCGCCGCGACGTCTAACCGGCGCGCAGACAGGCCGTCCGGACGGACAGGCGCCTGCGCAGCAGATCGATCGCCTCGGTCAGGTCGCGGGCGGCGGCCTGGGCGCGCAGGCGGCCGCCGCCGACTTCCACGACGGCCTGGGCCAGCGCGGGCCGGGGCAGGGACGGGTCGTCGATCACGCTCAGCGTGACCCGCACGGACCGGACCGTCTCTCGGGTCCCCTCCAGCGCCGCGCGGACCGCCTCCCGGGCCGCCGCACGCTCGTCCTCGGTCACCGGTCCGGACGTCAGAAAGGCGGGTTCGGACCAATCACGATGTGTTTCGTGCATGTTCTCCCCATTTATGGCGCTTCATACTGAATGCCGGAACGCCTCCACCAACCAAGACCGCGCGGCGCTTTCCGAAGTTCACCGTGGGCGGCGAGAGGTTCGTCACGAGACCTCCGTCACGCCGCTTCCCCCGACCGGCCGCCGGGCGCGGGATTCGGTCGTCCCCGATCGGCTGGAGACGGACGCATGGAATTGCGGTTTTCCGGCTGCTAGCGGGGAAAGAGAGTACAGTGGGACTAACGGCTCTCACGGTACGTAAGTGACGGCGCGTGACGGCCCCGGCCGCACGCTCGCTTCCCTGCCGTCACGGCGGCGCGGCGATGCCGCGCCAATCGTGCGTTTCCCACAAAACCCATCCGATCCTCTAGCATGGGGCGCGAATCTTCCCGCCTGAGAGCGGACCCGTCGACTGGCTGGTGAAACCCTTGCCCCAGGAAGCAGCTGTCCCCACTCCTCCGGCCGAGGGTGACTCACCCGCCGGCCGGCTGATCGACTACCCGCGCCGCGGCGGCCCGACCGTGCTGCGCATCCTCCTCGGCGCCCAACTGCGGAGGCTGCGCGAGGCCCGCGGCATCTCCACCGAGGAGGCCGGGTACGAGATCCGCGGCTCGCACTCCAAGATCAGCCGCATGGAGCTGGGCCGGGTCGGCTTCAAGGAGCGCGACGTCGCCGACCTGCTCACCCTCTACGGCGTCACCGACCCCGAGGAGCGCGCCCCGCTGCTGGAGCTGGCGCGCGAGTCCAACACGCCGGGCTGGTGGCACCGCTACGGCGACGTGCTGCCCAGCTGGTTCGAGCCCTACCTGGGGCTGGAGGAGGCGGCCTCGCTGATCCGCTCCTACGAGGTGCAGTTCGTCCCGGGGCTGCTGCAGTCGGAGGACTACGCCCGGGAGGTGGTGCTGCTCGGCCACGCCGACGCCTCCGACGAGGACGTGCAGCGCCGCGTCCAGGTGCGCCTCACCCGCCAGCAGCGGTTCACCGAGCCGGGCGCGCCGACGCTGTGGGCGGTGCTGGACGAGTCGGTGCTGCGGCGCCGCATCGGCAGCCGCGAGGTGATGCGCGGGCAGCTCCGGCACCTCCTCGAGATGTGCGAGCTGCCGAACGTCACGCTGCAGATCATCCCGTTCGACGCGGGCGGGCACACCGCGGTGGGCGGCCCGTTCACGATCCTGCGGTTCGCCGAGCCCGGCCTGTCCGACGTCGTGTTCATCGAGCAGCTCACCAGCGCCCTCTACCTGGACAAGCCGACCGACGTCGACACCTACATGCGCACGATGAACAACCTGTGCGTGACGGCCCGCCGCCCCGACGAGACGGCGTCGTTCCTCACGAAGGTTCTCCGCGAGATGTGACGGGCCCGGGGCCCGCGACCGTCGCGGACCCCGGAGAACGGCCGCGCGGCCGCACGCCGTGCGCGGCGGTCAGGAGTCGCCGTTCAGGACGGCCAGCTCCCGCCACTCGCGCATCGTCAGCTCCTGGCGCCCCGCGGTGACGACCTGGATGGCCACGTGGTCGGCGCCCGCCTCGTGGTGTTCGGCGACCCGCCGCGCCGCGGCCTCCACGCCTCCCAGCGCGAACACCGCGTCCACGAGCCGGTCGCTGCCGCCGTCGGCGAAGTCCTCCTCGGAGAAGCCGAGCCGCAGCAGGTTGCCGGTGTAGTTGGGCAGCTGCAGGTACATCTCCAGATGGTCGCGGGCGGTGGCGCGGGCGCGCTCCTGGTCGTCGTCCAGCACGACCTTGACCTCGGGCGCCAGCACCGGACCGCCGCCGAGGATCTCGCGCGCCTCGCGCGTGTGCTCCGGCGTGATCAGGTACGGGTGGGCGCCCGCGGCCCGGTCCCGGGAGGCGGCCAGCATCCGCGGCCCGAGCGCCGCGAGCACCCGCTGCGACGCGGGCGATCCCGCCGCGTCCAAGCGGTCCAGGTACTCCATCATCTTCGAGTACGGCCGCCGGTAGTCGTCGCCGACCAGCACCCCGTGGCTGACGCCCAGCCCCAGCACGAACCGGCCGGGGAAATCCTTGGCGAGCCGGGCCTGCTCCTCCGCCACCCGCTCCGGCTCGTAGTCCCAGATGCTGAGGATGCCGGTGGCCACCACGAGGCGGGACGTGGCCTCCAGCAGCGGCCTGGCGTGGTGGACGCCCGGGCTGCCGCCCAGCCAGACCGTGCCGTACCCGAGCTCCTCCAGCTCTGCCGCGGCCTCCGCGATCCTCGGACGGTGCGCGGGGTCGTCCGACCGCAGTCCGATGCTCCAGATGCCCACACGGCCGAGTTCCATGGCCACCTCCCTGCCGTCGATCTTGGCCTGCACCGTCGACACAACCGCGGCGGGGCCGGTTCCATTTCCCGCCGGCGTTTCGCGTCTCGTCCCCGGCGGTCGGTCCGTCGCCGTTCAGTCCCGCGGCGCGTCGGACCCCGCGGCCATCACGCTTTCGTTCCCGCTGCGGCTCCTACCCCGGAACTCGGCGATGACGACGCCGTCGTCCGCCCGGCGCACCGTGGCGTCGTCGTCCGCCCGGCGCACCGTGACGTCGTCGACGCCGTCGCGGCCGCACCGGACGCGCTCGGTCGCCTCCGCCTCCGGCACGTCGCCGCCGCGCGCGGGCGTCACGAAGATCACATCGGCGGACGCCGCGTCCGCCTCGTCACCCGCCCGGCGTATTGTTCCCGCCGGGCCGGGTAAGGATCTTCGGCGATCCACGCGAGACACCCGGCGGCCGCCGCCGCGTCCGGTCTGCTCCGCCGTGCCCGGACCGGCACGCACGCGCCCGGCGGGGGGACCACCCGCACGCCATCGAAGGGAGAGCCATGCTGTTCGGTAAGGAGCACGTCAAGCGGTATCAGGAGACCGACGGCGCCGAGGGGCACGACTGGCAGGGCACCACGGTCCTGCTGCTCACCACCAAGGGGCGCCGCACGGGCCGCGAGCACATCACGCCGCTCATCTACCAGATGAACGGAGACGACTACGTCGTCGTCGCGTCCAAGGGCGGCGCGCCGGACCACCCGCACTGGTACCTGAACCTGCAGGCGAACCCCGAGGTGCAGGTTCAGGTCAAGGGCGACAAGTTCGCCGCGCGGGCGCGGACCGCCACCGCCGAGGAGAAGCCCGCGCTGTGGCAGAAGATGGTCGCGACCTGGCCCGATTACGACGAGTACCAGCGCAAGACCGACCGCGAGATCCCCGTGGTCGTCCTCGAGCGCGTCTGAGCCGCGGGTCGACGCGCGACCGGCCCTGCCGGCGGGCCGTGCCGGCGGGCCCTGCCGGCGGGCGCTGCCGGCGGGCCGGTCGCGCGAGG